>NZ_JBFBBS010000009.1:43928-140935 GCF_040682835.1 Streptomyces sp. NPDC051104
CCCGGGCGCGCAAGCAGGCCGACCTGCCCTCCGTGTCGATGCCGGACGTCTACAAGCACCCGACGATTCGAAGACTTGCAGCCGCCCTCGCCAACACCACTACCGACACCAAAACCAGGCCTGCCTCGCAGCCAACTCCGGCGGCTCTCATTGAGCCGCCGAGGCGGGCGCGCAATGGTGAGTACGTCCTTTGCGGGGCGTTGCAGCTCCTGTTCCTCCTCGGCTACCCCGCCCTTACCGCGATCGTCGCGGTGAAGGGCTACGCATGGGCCTCGTCCAGCCCGAACCCGGTCGGCATCTACCTGCGGGCGGTCGCGTACGGCGGCGCGATGTTCCTCGGCCTCTGCGCCCTTCCGATCCTTCTCAAGTGGCTGCTTATTGGCCGGTGGAAGCCGCAGCAGATCCGCGTCTGGAGCATGGCGTACTTCCGCTTCTGGCTCGTCAAGACCCTGGTGCAGCGGAACCCGATGGCGCTGTTCGTCGGTTCACCGCTCTACGTGCTCTACCTGAGGGCACTGGGCGCGAAGGTCGGGCGCGGCGCCGTCATCTTCTCCAGGAACGTGCCCGTGTGCACCGACCTGCTCAGCATCGGCGACGGCGCGGTGATCCGGAAGGATTCGTTCTTCAACGGCTACCGGGCCCACAACGGCATCATCCAGACGGGCGCGGTCAGCCTTGGCAAGGACGCGCTCGTCGGCGAGATGACGGTGCTCGACATCTGGACCTCACTGGGTGACGGGGCCCAATTGGGGCACTCCTCCTCGCTGCACGCCGGACAGACCGTGCCCGACGGGGAGCGCTGGCACGGCTCCCCCGCGCAGCCGACCGACGTTGACTGCCAGCGGATCCCCACGATGGACGTCACCACCCGGCGACGGGTCGTCTTCGCGACCGTGCAGCTGGTGAACCTGCTTCTGGTGGGTACGCCGCTGATGTTCGTCATCGTGGTCCTCGCGCTCACGAAGATCCCGCAGCTCGTCACGCTGTTGGCCGCGGGACCGGTCTCCTTCACGAGCTGGGCGTTCTACCGCGACGACGCGCTGGTCATGTCCGCCGTGCTCTTCTTCGGCGCCGTGCTCGTCGGCCTCGTGTTCGTGGGAACCGTTCCGCGCGTGCTGAACCTCTTCATCAAGCCGGACAAGGTCTACCCGCTGTACGGATTCCACTACTGGATCCACCGCGCGATCGCCCGCACGAGCAACAGCAGGTTCCACGTAACTCTCTTCGGTGGCACCTCATACATCGTCCACTACCTGCGTTGGCTGGGCTACGACCTTCGCGGGGTGCGGCAGACCGGTTCGAACTTCGGCGAAATGGTCAAGCACGACACCCCGTTCCTCAGCGCGGTCGGCAGCGGAACGATGGTCGCGGACGGGCTGTCCGTCATCAATGCCGATTACTCGAACACGTCTTTCCGGGTGTCCCGCGTGTCGATTGGGGCAGAGAACTTCCTCGGGAACATGATCGCCTATCCCGCGCAGGGCAAGACGGGCGACAACTGCCTCCTCGCGACGAAGGTCATGGCTCCCCTCGACGGACAGGTGCGGGAAGGCGTGGGCCTGCTGGGCGCGCCCAGCTTCGTGATCCCGCGGTCGGTCAAGCGTGACAAGCAACTCGACCTGGGGAGCAAGGACGAGCTGCACCGCCGCCTCCGGGCCAAGAACGTCTACAACACCATCAGCATGGCGCTGTTCCTGCTGGTGCGCTGGATCTTCATCTTCATCGTCACCGTGCTCTACCTGGCCGCCATCGACCTCTGGGGCTCCCTGGGTGCGCTCGCGTTTGCACTGGCCACCGCCGGGGTCTTCGTCTTCACCGTCGCCTACAACGTCCTGGTCGACCGGCTGGTCCGGCCGCTGCAGGCCTTGCGGCCGCAGGGCTGCTCGATCTACGACCGCGCCTTCTGGCGGCACGAACGCTTCTGGAAAGTGAGTTCCCTCGCCTATGTCCTCGTCTTCAACGGCACCCCGCTCAAGAACGTGATCTGGCGGCTGCTGGGTATGCGGATCGGCCGCCGGGTCTTCGACGACGGCCTCCGCGTGCCCGAGCGGACGTTCACCACGATCGGGGACGACTGCACCCTCAATGTGGACACCATCATTCAGTGCCACTCGCAGGAGGACGGAGGATTCAAGTCGGACCGCATCGTGATCGGTGCTGACTGCACGCTCGGTGTCGGCGCATTCGTCCACTACGGCGTGACAATGGGCGACGGCGCGGTGCTTGCCACCAGCTCCTTCCTCATGAAGGGCGAGGAAATGCCACCGCACGCACTGTGGGGCGGGAACCCGGCCAAGAAGATGCGCGAGCAGTCGGCTGACCTTTCAGGTGCGCAGGATCAGCCTCGACGACTGCGCCGCCGTGCTCGTCCGCGGCGACTGACACCCGGCAAACGTGCATCGTAGGGACGATTCGATGGACAATCGGATTGAAACCGGCCGGGAGTTCTGGCGGGCTGTCCTGCGCGCGGGCCGCGCGACCGCGATCCCGCGGTGGACGCTCGACCCGGCACCGGGCGTCGCCGAGCACGTCGCGACCCTTGATGACGACCTCGCGGCAGGCGTGCGCCGGCCGGCCTATGAGCTGGAGCTGCCGCTGCACTCGGCGGCGCCGGCCGCGCACGCGAAGGTGCTGGCGGCGCTGTCCGGCGAGCAGGACGTGGTGATCGGCTACGCGGCCGGGCCCGGTGGGCGGCCGCTGCCCCGCCCGCTCACGACCGAAGCCCGCTCCTGGCGGTCGCTGCTGCAGGACACCGCTCGGGTCGAGTCGGGACCTGCTACAGCAACAGGGACTTCGCGCTGGACGAGTTCAAGCGCGAGCCGGGCGTGGCCGGGCCGGCGTTCGAGACCGAGTTCGACCCGATCGGTGCGGCACGTCGCTGTCGGCGGTGCGGCTGGCGATCGCCCTGGACCGCGCAGTCTCCCTAGAGGACCTCACCCACCACCCGGTCCTCGCCGATCTGGCCGTGCTGGTCGACGACAGGCTCGAGACAGCACCGGGCGTGCCATGTGTCACCGAATCGGTGGCTCCTTCCTGAGTGGACATCGAGGAACCAAGGAGAAACGAGATGTCGTCCTCTTCCCAGGCGGCGCTGCTCGAGGTGGACCTGCGACCCGGCAAACCGCCGATCCTCCACACCAGGCCTGCCGACGACGCGGTGCGCTGGGCAGCCGAGCACCGCGTGGCGCTGCGCGCGGTGGTCGCCGAGCACGGATCGGTCCTCGTCCGCGACCTCGGGCTGCGCGACGCGGCCGAGACCGTCGCCGTCTTCCACCAACTGGCCCGCACAGGTGTGATGACCGAGAGAGAGGCCTTCGCCTCCCGGCGGACCTACGCAGAGGGCGTGTACTCCTCCTCGAAGTGGCCGCCGAACCAGCCGATGTGCATGCACCACGAACTGAGCTACCGGCTGGAGTTTCCCGGCCTGATGCTCTTCGCGTGCCTGTCCGCGCCCGCCAAGGGCGGGGCGACCGGCGTGGCGGACTCGACGGCCGCGCTCGACGCGCTGCCCGGTGACCTCGTTGAACGGTTCGAGCGGGAGGGCTGGATGCTCGTCCGCAACTACAACGAGGAGATCGGCACGTCGGTCGCCGAGGCGTTCGGCACCGAGGACCGTGGCGCGGTCGAGAGCTACTGCCGCGCCAATGCCATCGAGTTCGAGTGGCAACCCGATGGAGGGCTGTGCACCTGGCAGCGCCGCAGCGCGGTGGTGCGGCACCCGGTCACCGGGCGGCGCTGCTGGTTCAACCAGATCGCCTTCCTCAACGAGTGGACGCTCGACCCCGAGGTGCACGAGTTCCTAGTCGACACCTACGGCGCCGAGGGGTTGCCGTTCACCACCCGCTTCGGGGGCGGCGACCCGATAGGCGAGGACGTCGTGCAGCTGCTCAACGAGGTGTACAAGGCCAAAACCATGCGGGAGCCCTGGCAGGCGGGCGATCTGATGCTCGTCGACAACATCCGCAGCGCACACAGCAGGGAGCCCTTCACCGGACCGCGTGAAGTCCTGGTCGGGATGGTCGACCCGGTGCGCCTGGCCGACTGCTCGCCGACCGTCAGGTGAACGCCGGATGACCACGTCCCTCGTGCGACCGTTGGCGGTCGTCTCCGGTGCCCAGGTCCACCGCGCGAGCTGTCGAACCCCCGCGTCCAGCGCCCAGGCGATCCCGGCCCTGCCCTCGGAGACGAGCCGGCGCAGGGCAGGGGGCTGGGATTCGTCGGCTGCCAGGCAAAGGCGACAGAAAGGAATCCGCCGAAATGATCACCCGATTGCCGGACCTCGTTGCGAGATCCGCCCAACGCAACTCCGGTGCGCCCGCCCTGACCGCACGGACGACCACGGTCTCCTACACCGATCTGCACGAGCGGACGGAGCTCGCAGCCGCCGGCCTGCGCGACCTCGGCCTCGATGGTGGCGAGCGCGTCGCGGTCTTCCTCGACAAGAGGATCGAGACCGTCGTGGCGCTGCTCGCCTGCTCGCGGGCCGGTGGCGTGTTCGTCCCGGTGAATCCCGCGCTGCGGGCCGGACAGGTGAGGCACATCCTCGACGACTGCGCCGTGCGGGTACTGGTGACCTCCACGGACCGGCTGCGGACCCTGCGCGCCGAGCTCGCCGCCTGCAAGTCACTCTCCCACGTCCTCGTGCTGGGCGACTGGCTTGTTGAGGACGAGGAAGCCCCTTACCGCGTGCTCCCATGGTCGATGGTCGCCGAGGGCGCGAGCCAGGCCGTGTGTCCTCCGACGGGCGGCGTCGACACGGATGTGGCCGCGATCCTCTACACGTCGGGGAGCACCGGGGCCCCGAAGGGCGTCGTGCTGTCGCACCGCAACCTCGTCGTCGGCGCGGAGAGCGTCAGCACTTACCTGAACAACACGGCAGAGGACCGAATCCTGGCCGTTCTCCCGCTGAGCTTCGACGCCGGACTGAGCCAATTGACGACCGGCTTCTGCGTCGGCGCCCATGTGGTGCTCGCCAACTACCTGCTGCCGGGGGATGTCGTCCGGCCGTGCGCGAAGCACCGCATCACCGGGCTGGTGGGCATACCGCCGCTATGGATCCAGCTCGCAGCCCAGACGTGGCCGTCCGAGGCCGTGGCCGGGGTGCGCTACTTCGCAAACACCGGGGGGCGACTCCCGCGCGTTACCCTGGAACGACTGCGAGCGATCTTCCCGACCGCAGCGCCATACCTGATGTACGGCCTCACAGAGGCGTTCCGCTCCACCTACCTCGATCCCCGGGAGGTCGACCGGCGGCCCGATTCGATCGGCAAGGCCATCCCGAACGCCGAGATACTCGTGGTCCGGGAGGACGGCGGCCTGTGTGGTCCGGGAGAGCCGGGTGAACTGGTGCACCGAGGTCCGCTTGTCACGTTGGGTTATTGGAATGACGCGGAGCGCACGGCCGAGCGGTTCCGGCCGCCGCCGAACCGTCCGGTCGAGTTGTGTACGCCCGAGCTGGCGGTCTGGTCCGGCGATGTCGTCGTCCGCGACGAGGAGGGCTTCCTGTACTTCGTCGGACGGCGTGACGACATGATCAAGACACGGGGATATCGGGTCAGCCCGCAAGAGATCGAGGAAGTGGCGTACGAGACTGGCCTGGTCCACGATGCCGTCGCGCTCGGCCTCGAGGACGAGGCACTTGGCCACCGGACCGTCCTCGTCGTGACACCTTGCGATCCCGCCGGCTTCGACCCGGCCGCGGTGACCGCACGCCTGCGGCAGGAACTACCCGGCTACATGGTGCCCGCCGAGGTGGTGGTTCTTGATGTCCTGCCTCGAACGCCGAACGGCAAATTCGACCGGGCATTCCTTCGCCACGAGCTCACCGCCTCCCGCCCTCAGGACCCCGCATGACCGCAGGCTCTTCGCGCACAGGCCCGCGCCTAAGGGATGACGGCCAGTCCCACAGCGTTCCTCGGCCATTCGACACCGACGGAGGTGTCGGTGTGGCGCAGGCCGCCGGGTCTGAACGACCGATGAGGAGAAGCCATATGACTCGCTCGCCAGAGATCTCGCAGGCGATTTTCGAGGACGTCAAGGCCGTCGTGGTGGTCACGCTGGACATCGAGGACCAGGCCGATGACCTCGGGCCGGAGACGGGACTGTACGGCAATCTTCCTGAGCTCGACTCGCTCACCGTCGTCAAGCTCATCGTCGCATTGCGGAAACGGTTCGGGATCGAGATCGAGATCGACGAGATCGTCGGTGACACCTTCGAAACCCTCGGGCGGCTCGCGGCCTTCGTGGAGTCCAAGGTGCGCTGAGAGGCGCTCCGCGGAGTCGAGTACAGGGCGTGTTTTCAATGTGCTGGTCACAGCCACTCATTGATGACGGCATTGCGGACAGTCGCCTCGTAGCGGACGGTGAGCTTGTCGTACCGCGTGGCGACCGCACGGTGCCTTTTGAGGCGATTGATGCCGCACTCGACCGCGTGGCGCTCGCGGTAGTCGACCGCGTCGAACTTCGGCGGGCGTCCGCCGCGGTAGCCGCGCTCCTTGCGGTCGGTGATCTGATCGTGCTTCTCGGGGACGTGCACTGGATTTGGCTTCGCCGCAGATAGGCGCGGTTCGCGCGGGAGCCGTACGCCTTGTCCGCGCGGACCTTGTCCGGCTTGGTGCACGGACGGCCCGGCCCGAGCCGGCGCGACCTGCCCCTCGGACCGCTTGGAGGAGGTGGAGCGCACGAAGGCGGTACGGCGCGGCAGATACGTCCGTACGCAGCGGGGGTTGCCCTCGGGTTCGACGGCGACCCAGTCGCCGGTGCACACGACCCGCAGGGGGCCGTGCGGGGTGACGAAGGCGGTGTCGGCGCGCAGCGGCCCGTCGGCGGTGACCACGTCGCACTGGCCTTGGTCGACGCGGACGACGCGCCCGGCGATCAGCCCCGCCGCCTTAGCCCGCCGCCTCAGCGGCCGGTCAACACCTTTTTTTCCGGCGGGTTCAGCTCACCGTAGTGCAGCGCGCCCCGTTCACCGTGAAGGCACGCGGCTGCGCGTTGCTGCCGTGCCAGGAGGAGAGGAAGCCGACCGTGAACGTGCCGTTCGCGGCGACCCGCTTGTTGTAGTCGGCGGCCTTCACGGTGACCTCGGGGCCGTCCTGGGCGTAGGTGCCGTCCCACATCTGGGTGATGCGCTGGCCGTCCTGGAACGTCCAGCCGATGCGCCAGTCGGCGAGCGCCCTGGTCGAGGTCACCGTGACCGTGGCCTGGGCCTGGAAGCCGTCCGGCCACTGGTTCACCACCTCGTACTTCACCCGGCACGTCGGCGGGGTGGCCTTGTCGGGGCCGGAGGCGGTGGACGGGTCGTCGACCGGGCTCGTCGACGTGCCCTGCGGTTCGGTGTCGGAGTCCCCGCTCCTCGTCGCGCTGTGGGAGCCGGCCGGACGGGAGGTGGCGGAGGCGCCGGCCGTGCCGTTGCCGGCGGACGGGCCGCGGGGCGACGAGGACAGCCCCGGTGCGGTGACCGACTGGCCGGTCACCGCGCTGCCCGCGGTGGTGTCGTCCCCGTCCGAGCTGCCCAGTTGCAGCAGCGAGACGGTGAGCGCGAGCGCGGACACGATCACGGCGGCGGCGAGGATCCCGGTGCGGCCGATCCGGGACCGTGCCTGGTCCCCCACGGTGATGCCCCGGTCCGTGCCCGCGTCCGCGCGCCCGCCGGTCAGTCCGGCCTCCGCCGCCCGGCGGCGCCGCTCCAGATAGGCGAGCCCGCCCCAGCCGATCACCCCGCTCGCGAGTGCGGCGGGCGTGCCGCCGCCGTGCAGCCTGAGGCAGGCCGCCGCCTCCGCGCACTCCACGCAGGTCGCGAGGTGCCGGGAGAGGTCCTCGGGCGTCTCCGCGCCCGAGGAGCGGGTGACCGCGTCGAGCAGCCGGGCGTAGCTGCGGCAGTCGGGGTCCATGGGCGTGTCGAGGTGGTTGCGCTGGCAACGGTCCCGGAACAGGGCCCGTACCTGGGCCAGTTCCTCGGCGGCGGACGCCGGGTCCAGGCCGAGCCGGCGGGCCACCTCGGGCAGCGGCAGCGCCTCGACCTCCGCGAGCCACAGCAGGGCCGCGTCCGCTTCCTGCATGTCCTTCAGGCCGCGCAGGGCGAGCGGGCGCTGGAGGGGCGGCCCGGTGTAGCGGGCGGCGTGGTCGGAGTTGAGCCACAGTCGCAGGTCGGGGTCGAGGTGGTGTCCCCTGCCCTCCGTCTCCCAGGCCGCGGCGGTGGTGCGCACCGAGGTCAGCAGCAGGGGGATCCGGGGCAGGCGTGGCACGCGGCGCCCGGTGGCCTTCCCCTGGGCCTGGCCCGCGCGGACCTCCTGGATGCCGTGGGAGAAGGCCTCGGTGGCCAGCTGCCTGCCGACGGCCGAACCGGACGTGCACAGGTCGGCGTACGACAGGACCGCGTCCCAGCACTCCGAGAACAGTGCGGCCTCGGCGGCGTCCTGGGGGGTCGGCAGGTCGGGCATGGGGGGCTCCTGCGTCAACTGCTTCCACAAGCCAAGCCAACTCACCCGAGAGACAAGGGAGTTGAGGGTCGCCTCAACGACAGGCCCAGAGCCTTTCACGACTCCCACACAACTGACAAGCGGCGTATTCAAATGCCGTTGCCGGTGGTTGCGCGCTGTGGAGTTGTACGACCACGACCCCGCTGCGACTCAGCGCGCGGGGCCCGTGATCGCATTGTTACGCATGTGCCGGTTCTTCGACCTTTTCGCCCACGGCTTCGTCCGCCGGGAGACTGTCCATGAACGAACTGACGGAGAACACCGCCCGGCCCGGGCCGGGCGGGCCGTAGCCGGGGGGCGAGGACAGCCCGAAGTCGTCCATGGTGGCGCGGTAGGCCTCCAGCAGCCGGATGTGGTACTCCAGCGGCGCGCCCTGCGGGTTGGCCTTGCCGAGCGGGGTCGTGGGCTCCGGGCACCAGGTGGTGAAGCGGGGCGTGATGCCGTGCGACATGAAGAAGCGCAGGCCCTCGGTGGTGGAGGCGATGGCCTCGTCGACCGTGGCGAAGCCGAAGGGCTCGGCCATCTCCACGCCCGCGACGAAGTTGGGGATCACGTTGCGCGCGCCGAAGACCTCCGCGGAGTCGAGGATGCGCCGGTGCCACTCGTCCCGGCCGACGTAACGCTCCTTGCCGGGGCAGTAGAGCTCGAACAGGCGGCGGTCCCACACCTCGAAGTTGGGGTGGTAGATCTGGACGCCGTAGTCCTTGAAGCGCTGTACGTCGTCCTTCGGCAGCGCCTGCGCGACCACCTTGCCGATCCAGCGGCCGGGGAAGCGCTCCTCGATGGCCTTGGCGTAGTGCCCGTAGAAGTCGGCCTCGTCACGGCCGGCCACCTTGGAGGTGATCGCGCCGCCGGTGAGGGTGTAGGCCGTGGACGCCTTCTGGGCGTCGTAGCGGTCGATGATCTCGAGCGCCTCCAGCACCTCCTCGACGTCCTTGACGCCCGTGTACGGCCGCCCGGCCGCCTTGTGCTGGCGCCAGTTGTGGTTGATGTCGCAGTACTGGCACTCCTCCTTGGCGCCGAAGTACTGGCAGACCCGGAAGACGGTCAGATAGATCAGGTAGCCCCACTGGATGGTGGGGGCGACCTCCATCACGGACTTCCCGTTGGAGAGGGTGTGCCGGTAGTACTCCGGCATGGGCGGCACGCCGACGTCCGCGATCCGCCTGCCGTCGAGGTACAGCCCGAGCAGGCCCTCGTCGTCGGCGGCGACCCGGTACGGCGAGGCGGGGTTCACCCGTACGGAGACGACGGTCCGCCGCAGGTCGTAGGGGCCGCCGGTGAGGATGATCTCCTCGGGCGGACGGCGCAGCGCGGCCTCGCCCAGCTCCGGCAGGGTGCCGTGGTCGAAGGAGAAGATGAAGTACGACTTCGGCTTTACGTCGCCGGCGGCCTCGTTGGCGGTGTCACTGAGCGCCGACTGGTCGAAGGCGACTCCACCCCGCAGCAGGTCCTCCTTGAAGACGGCCTCCCGCGGCACGTGCGGGAAACGCTCCATCAGGTCCTCGACCAGCGCGGTGCGACTGTCACCCATCCCGTTCTCCTCGCTCCCGGCGTGCATTGCTCGACTCCTCACGGTATGCCTCCGCCGGACGGCCGGACGTGCCGGGTCCCCGCCCGACGCACACGTTGCCCACTTCTGCCGCTTTTCGCCCTGTTCGCAGGTCGGGTTCAGCATGCGAACGGGGCTTGATCACCCAGTGCCGTTCGGCTGGGATTCCGGTAGCCACTGGCATTCCCCGGGGAGGGACGACGGCATGACCGAGACCGTGACCAACTGGGCCGGCAACATCACCTACGCCGCCAAGGAACTGCACCGCCCGCACTCACTTCAGGCGCTGCGCTCGCTCGTCGCGGACAGCGCGGCCGTGCGGGTGCTCGGCAGCGGGCACTCGTTCAACGAGATCGCCGAACCGGGCGCCGACGGCGTCCTGCTCTCCCTCGTCGCCCTGCCGGACGAGGTCGACGTCGACACGGCGGCCCGCACGGTGCGCGTCGGCGGTGGAGTCCGGTACGCCGAGCTCGCCCGGGTGGTCCACGAGCACGGGCTCGCGCTGCACAACATGGCCTCCCTGCCGCACATCTCGGTGGCGGGCTCGGTGGCGACCGGCACCCACGGCTCGGGCGTCACCAACGGCTCGCTCGCCTCGGCCGTGCGCGAGGTGGAGCTGGTCACCGCGGACGGGTCGACGGTACTGATCTCCCGGGGCGAGCCCCGGTTCGACGGTGCCGTGACCTCCCTCGGCGCGCTCGGCGTGGTCACGGCCCTCTCCCTCGACCTGGAGCCGTCGTACGAGGTCGAACAGCACGTCTTCACCGAGCTGCCCCTGGAGGGCCTCGACTACGAGACCGTGGCGGCGACCGCGTACAGCGTGAGCCTGTTCACCGACTGGCGCGCCCCGGGCTTCAGGCAGGTGTGGCTCAAGCGCCGCACGGACCAGCCGCTGCCCGACTTCCCGTGGGCCTCCCCGGCCACCGAGGCGATGCACCCGGTGCCGGGCATGCCCGCGGTCAACTGCACCGAACAGTTCGGCGTCCCGGGCCCCTGGCACGAGCGGCTGCCGCACTTCCGGGCGGACTTCACCCCGAGCAGCGGCGCCGAGCTGCAGTCCGAGTACCTGCTGCCGCGCCCGTACGCGCCGGCGGCACTGCAGGCCCTCGACGCGATCCGGGCGACGGTCGCCCCCGTGCTGCAGACCTGCGAGGTGCGGACGGTTGCCGCCGACGCGCAGTGGCTGAGTCCGGCGTACGGGCGGGACACCGTGGCGCTGCACTTCACCTGGGTCGAGGACACGGCGGCCGTGCTGCCCGTGGTGCGGCGGGTCGAGGAGGCGCTGGACGGTTTGGAGGCGCGGCCGCACTGGGGCAAGATCTTCACTCTGCCTCCGCAGGTGCTCCGCGAGCGCTACCCGCGGCTGGAGGACTTCACGGCGCTGGCGGCGGAGCTGGACCCGGCGGGCAAGTTCCGGAACGCGTTCGTGCGGGAGGTTCTCGGCTTTTGAGACAGGGGCGCGGCCGACTTCCCCGACTTCCTAAACCCCCTTTCCTAAGCCTTGTAGAAAGCCCGGTCCCGGCGTAGCAGATCGTCCTGTCCCCCATCCCCACCGACCCGGTGTGCCTCGGAGCCGCGACCTTCGCCCTCGAAGGCGCGCTCCAGTCGGTCAGCCAGAGGCCCAGAAGCGCCACCCTCACGAGGAGCCGTACCGCGCCACCTTCATGACGACGGAAGGGACGCACGTTGACGCGCACCAGCAGATCCACGATCCGTTCCCCCCGCAGATCCGTCCGCGCGACAGCCGCAGCCGCACTCGCTGTCACGGGCGCCCTGATCTCCGCCCCACCCGCGGGCGCCGCCGAACCCCAGGCGGCCGAGGTCTCCCCGCACGCCGCTCAGAGCATCGACAACATCGGCGCCTCCGGTGCCTGGTGGGTCAACGACCTCCAGCACTTCTCGCCGGCCGTCCAGGCCCGGGTCGCGGGGCTGCTCTTCTCGAAGGAGGGCCTGGACCTCAGCTCGTACCGCTACAACATCGGCGGTGGCGGCGTCGCGGTCACCACCCCGGCCCGCGCCGCCGAGGACTTCCTGAACGCCGACGGCACCTATGACTGGAACAGGGACAAGGGCGCAACACCACCGGCACGGCGCTGAACCTGCACTTCAACAGCAAGGCGCCGGTGCGGGCCGAGAAGGCGGTCAGGACGTCGGCCACGGAGAACTGGGCCTCGGTCGACAAGCCGGCCGTGAACGGCTCCACGGTCTCCGCCACGCTCGCCGGGCGCTCGATCACGACCTTCGTGCTCGACCAGCGCGGGCACGCCACGACGGCCGTGAGGGGCGCCTTGAAGGGCGCGCAGTCCGGCAAGTGCCTGACGGCGGGCGCCTCGGGTGCCGCGATCGACACCTGCACGGGCGGGACCGAGCAGTCCTGGTCGTACGACGCGGACGGCACCCTGAAGGGCGCGAACGGCTATCTGACCGCCGGAAGTTCGGGGCTCACCGCCGCCGCCGACCACACCGGTGACGCCACCCAGCGGTGGCTGCTCAACGCGAGTGGTTCTCCAGCCACATCCAGTGGAGCAACATCGCCGAGCCGTTCCACGACGTCACCGTCGACTTCGGCCGCTCGCTCGTCAACTCCGCGATCGTCGCGGTACTGACGACGGTCGGCACCCTCCTGGTCTGCTCCCTCGCCGGCTACGGCCTCGCCCGCATCCCCTACCGCCACGCCAACAAGGTCTTCTACGCGGTCCTGGCGACCCTGATAGTCCCCACGGCCGTCACCTTCGTGCCGAATTTCGTCCTCGTGTCGTCACTCGGCTGGGTGGACTCCTACCGCGGACTCATCATCCCGGGCCTCTTCAGCGGTTTTACCTGCTTCCTGTTCCGGCAGTACTTCCTCGGGTTCCCCAAGGAGCTGGAGGAGGCGGCGCGCGTGGACGGGCTCAGCTACTGGGGTGGGCGTCAACCGGCACGAGTGGCACCCGGAGAAGGGCCGCGCGCTCGACCTGGAGACGATGCGCGAGGACGTGCTGCTGATGAAGCGGCACAACATCAACGCCGTCCGCACCTCCCACTACCCGCCGCACCCGGCCTTCCTGGACCTGTGCGACGAGTACGGCCTGTGGGTCATCGACGAGTGCGACCTGGAGACCCACGGCTTCGTCGAGCAGGCCTGGCGCGACAACCCGGTCGACGACGACCGCTGGACCCCGGCGCTGCTCGACCGGGCCGCCCGTATGGTCGAGCGCGACAAGAACCACCCGTCGGTCGTGATCTGGTCCCTCGGCAACGAGGCCGGCACCGGGCGCGGGCTGACGGCGATGGCCGAGTGGATCCACGGGCGTGACTCCTCACGGCTGGTGCACTACGAGGGCGACATCAACTGCCGTGACACGGACCTGTACTCGCGGATGTACGCGAGCCACGCCGAGGTGGAGCAGATCGGCCGCCACCTGGACGGGGGCACCCACAAGCGGCGTGAGCTGCCGTTCATCCTGTGCGAGTACGGGCACGCCATGGGCAACGGCCCCGGCGGCATCGCCGACTACCAGCGGCTGTTCGAGTCCTACGACCGGCTCCAGGGCGGCTTCATCTGGGAGTGGATCGACCACGGCATCAAGCACCCGGAGCTGGGCTACGCCTACGGCGGCGACTTCGGCGAGGAGCTGCACGACGGGAACTTCGTCTGCGACGGTCTGCTGTTCCCGGACCGTGAGCCGTCGCCGGGCCTCGTCGAGTACAAGAAGGTGATCGAGCCGGTCCGCGTCGAGGGCGACGGTGACGGCGGTACCGTGCGGATCCGCAACGCCCACGACTTCGCGGATCTCTCCGCGCTCGCCTTCGAGTGGTCCTTCCAGGTCGACGGCGAGACCGTGGAGTCGGGCTCGCTGTCGGTGCCGGTGCTCGCGGCCGGAGAGTCGGCGGAGGTCAAGCTGCCCGAGCCCCCCCCGAGGTGCGCCGCGGTGAGACGCAGTGGACGGTGCGGGCGGTGCTGGCGGCGGACACCGCGTGGGGCACGAAGGGCCACCAGGTGGCGTGGGGCCAGTTCCCGGTCACCGGACGTGTGCCGGTCCCGGCCGCCGGGGGCCTGGCTCCCGTGCTCACCGACGGCCGGATCACCCTCGGCCCGGGCACCTTCGACGCCCGCACGGGCGCGCTGACGGCCGTCGGCGGCGTGGACGTGACCGGCCTGCGCCTGGACGTGTGGCGGGCCACCACCGACAACGACAACCGCGCCGAGTGGCAGACCGACCTCCGCTACGGCTTCATGTGGCGCAAGCTGGGCCTGCACCGCATGCGGCACCGTCTGGACGCGGTGGAGCTCGGCGACGGGGCACTGACCGTGCGGACCCGGGTGGCGCCCGCCGCCTGGGAGGTGGGCCTCGCCACCGTGTACCGCTGGTCGTCGGACGGGGAGAGGCTGCGGCTGGCCGTGTCCGTCACACCCGAGGGCGACTGGACGGTGCCGCTGCCCCGGCTCGGCATCCGGTTCGGGCTGTCCGGCGGGGCGGACAGGGTCACCTGGTTCGGGGGCGGCCCCGGCGAGGCGTACCCGGACACCAGGTCGGCCTCTCAGCTCGGCCGCTGGGAGTCCACGGTCGACGGGCTGCAGACGCCGTACGTGCGCCCGCAGGAGAACGGCGCCCGCGCCGACGTCCGGTGGGCGGAGATCGGCGGGCTGCGCATCGAGGGCGACCCGGAGTTCTTCTTCACCGCCCGGCGCTGGACGACAGAGCAGCTGGACGCCGCCCGGCACCGCACCGACCTCACGCCCGGCGACACGGTGTGGGTCACCCTCGACCACGGCCAGCACGGTATCGGTTCCCAGTCGTGCGGTCCGGGCCCGTTGCCGCAGTACTTCCTGCGGGCCGAGCCCGCGGAGTTCTCCTTCGTGTTCTCGGAGGTCAGTTGACGGACACGGTCCTGAGGACCTCCGCGGCCGGACGGCTGTTCAGTCGTCCGGCCGCGGCCGCGTCCTGCGTCGGTTTCGTCCTCATCGGCGTGCTCCAGGCGCTCTACGGCCCGGCGGTCCCGGGCCTGCGCGCCGCGTACGGCCTGTCGCCGTCGGGCGCCGGTCTCGGCCTGAGCCTGCACTTCACGGGCGGCGTCGCCGGCGTCCTCGCCTTCAACGCCATCCACTCCCGGATCAGCAACCGGACGCTACCGGCGGCGAGTTACGGGCTGATGGCGGCGGGCGGCGGCCTCACCGCTGCTCGGGCTGCTGGCGTATCTGGGGTCGCGGCTGCTGTGGCGGTGGAGCCTGGGGCACTACACGGGGGTGAACGGGTGAGAGCCTGTGGGTGACACAGGCTCTGACGACGCCGGAGCCGCTCAGGCGGCCTCGGCGGCCGTCTCCGGGTGCCGGGTCCGTACGGGTGTGAGCAGGGCCAGGCCCGCGATGCCCACGCAGCAGGACCCGGCCACCACCCCCACCGCCGCCGTGCCGTGGTGCTGGGCCCCCCAGGTGAGCACGGCAGCGCCGACCGGGGCCGCCGCGTAGTGGATCGTCCAGAACGCGGAGGTGACCCGGCCCAGCAGGTGCTCGGGGGTCACCTGCTGGCGCAGGGACATGGAGCAGGTCCCGGCGATGCTGACGCATCCGAGGAACGCCGCCATGAGGAAGGCGACGGCCGGTACGTGACGGGCCCAGCCGATGCCGGCGAGCGCGCAGCCGCACACGGTCACGGCCCCGATCCAGGTGGGCCCGAAACCGAGCCCCTGCCGTACCCGTGCCACCAGCAGGGCCCCGGCGATGGTTCCGAGAGCGCCGACCGCGAGGACGGTGCCGACGGTGCCGTCGCTCTGCCCGAGGTCGTGCTTGAGGTGGTAGATGAGCACGTCGTTGAGGCCCAGCTCCAGAAAGCTGAACAGGGACAGGAGCACGGTCAGGGCGCGCAGCATCGGGTGGCGCCGCAGGAAGGACGCTCCCGCCAGCAGGTCCTTCCACAGTCCCCGCCGGGTGGTTGCCGGGTCGGGCGACGGGGACTGCCGGAGCCGTACAAGGGTCAGGCAGACCGCCGACACGCCGAAGCTCACCGCGTCCACCGCGACGGCTCCGGCCGGCCCCGTCCACGCGGCCACGACACCCGCGCCGAGCGGGCCGACCACCCCCGCCGCCGCGGCCGTCGCGTTCAGCCGGCCGTTCGCGGCGGTGATCCGCTCGCCGTCGACCAGGCCCCGCACCACGGTGACGTACGCGACCGAGAACACCATTCCGACGGCCTCGCACAGCGGCAGCACCGCGTACAGCAGCCAGACCCGCGGTCCGGTGAGCCACACCAGGGGAACCAGCCCGTACAGCACCATCCGCACCAGGTCGCAGGCGATCAGCAGCTTCCTGCGGTCCAACCGGTCCACCACCACACCGGCGAACACCCCCGCCAGCACCGACGCCGCGCCTCCGACCGCCGTCAACAGCCCCATCCGAGCGACGGACCCGGTCGCCTCCAGCACCAGCAGCGGCAGCGCGATCAGGGCGAAGGAGTCACCGAGGACGGAGAGGGTCTGCGCGGCCCAGAAGATCCCGAAGTCCCGGTTCCGTCCCGGCGATCCGACACCTGTGGCCTTCCGCACCGGCAGCTCCCCCCTGCACGCACACGTTCGAACGCGACGAACGATCAAGACGTACCACCGTACGCCGACCAGGCGGCGGCCTGGAGCCGTCCCGCCACGCTGGTGCCGTCCGCGACACGGCAACTTTTCCGCGCACCGCGGCGACCGCAGGGTGACGCACCGCACCCGCAGCCCCCACCTCGCGAGGAGTCACCGTGTCGCGTACCCCGAGAAGCCGTCGTCGCCGTATCCTCCGCCCCTCCCCCTCGCCGCCGCGGCGGTCCTGACCGCCGCGGCGATCGCGCTCCCGCAACTGACGCCGGACGCCCAGGCCGCCACCACCCTGCGCGGCTACGCCGACGGGCGCGGGGTGAAGATCGGGGCGGCCGTGGGCGACGTCCCCCTGCAGAGCGACGCGTCCTACACCACCGTCCCCGACCGCGAGTTCAACTCCGTCACCGCCGAGAACGCGATGAGGTGGGACGCCGTCGAGCCGACCCGGGGCTCCTTCGACTGGCCGCCGCCGACCGGCTGGTGGCGCACGCCGCCGCGCACGACCAGGGCGTGCGCGGCCACATTGAGTGGTTCGCCTACAGCGAGGGCCAGGAGAGCAGCCAGTTCATCGTCAGTCCGAAATCGATCAGTGTGCTCCACAATGCGTCGTGCGAAACTGCGCGCGGCGCCTACGCGACCGGACAGACCCTAGCGCGCCCGGGCGGTGACGAGATGGGCGTCCACGGCGACGACACCGTCGACGCCCTGGCACAGCCCCACCACCACCGGTCCGAGACGCGGCTCCGGGACGTGGCCCCGCAGGATGACGGCACCCTCACGGACCTCGACCGCGATGGTTCCCTCGGCCAGGCCGAGGATGCGGCCCAGGACGTCCCGTTCGACCTCGCCGCGGATCTCGGCATCGGAGCGGATGAAGGCGTCCAGCAGGTCGCTGCGGCTGACGATGCCGGTGAGCAGGCCGTCGTCGTCGACCACCGGCAGTTGCTTGACGTGCCGCCTGCGAAGTTCCCGCGCGGCCCGGGGGATCGTCCAGTCGGCGCGGGCGGTGTAAACGGGACTGCTCATGAGCGCGCCCGCCGTCCGGGCCCGCGCCTTTCCCCAGGCACGCTCGTCGTCCCCGTCTCGCCCCAGCGGGTCCGGCATCCCGGTCTCGTGCCGCAGCGCGTCGGAGGCGGACACGACACCGATCGGAGCGCCGTCCTCGTCGACGACCGGTGCCGCGGCGATGTCGTTCGCGTCCAGCAGGGCGGCGACCTCGTGGAACGGTGTGCCGGGGCGGAAGGTGATCACGTCCTCGGTCATCACGTCACCGACCGTGCGGCGGTGCAGCATGACAATCAGCCTCCTGCGCGATGCGACGAGGCGGCCGGGGTCGGACCGCCGGAGCGGACGGCGCACGACGCGTCGGCCTCCGCAGCCCCCGCCGGCCCGTCCACGCCGTTCCACCCACCTATCACAGCACCATGCCGCGCGGGCGGCCAGTGACGTTCGGCCTGGCACCGTAATCCGCGCGCGAGTCTCCCCTACCCAGGCTAGCCTGTTGCCTAGGATCCCTAGGTTTAAGGACTTCTCATGCCCCGTGCCGGACTCACCGTCGAGCGGATCGTCACGGCGGCAGCCGACCTCGCGGACGAAGCCGGCTTCGAGAACGTCACCGTCTCCGCGCTGGCCCGCCACTTCGGCGTGAAGGACGCCAGCCTGTACTCGCACGTCAGGAACCTTCAGGACCTGCGCACCCGCATCGCGCTCCTCGCCGGCGGCGAGATGATCGACGACATCGCCGCCGCCGTCGCCGGGCGCGCCGGCAAGGACGCGCTGGCGGCGTTCGCGGGCGCCTATCGGGAGTACGCCCACCGGCACCCGGGCCGGTACGCGGCCACCCAGATCCGTGTCGACCAGTCGCTCGTCGCCGGGTCCCCCGCCCTGCGCCGCACCGCCGAGATCACCTACGGCATGCTCCGCGCCTACGGCCTCGAGGAACCTGACCTGACCGACGCCGTCCGCCTGCTGCGCAGCACGTTCCACGGCTACTGCGCCTTGGAGGCCGGCGGCGGCTTCGGCGCGCCCCGCGACGTACAGGCGTCCTGGGACAGGGCGATCGAGGCCCTGCACATCACTCTCAAGAACTGGCCCCGTGAGGAGACGGAGGACCGTGACTGACCTCTGCTACGACGTGTGCGGCTCCGGTCCCGTCCTGCTGGTCGTTCCCGGCGGGGCCGGGCACCCCATGGGGCTGGACGGGATGACGGACCACCTCACCGACCGCTTCACCGTGGTCACGTACGACCCGCTCGGCCTCGCACACGGCCACCTCGGACGGCCCGTCACCGACCAGCGGGTCTCGGACTGGAGCGACGGCGCGCGCCGGGTACTCGAAGCCGTCCTTCCCGAAGGCGCCTCCGCGTACGTCCTCGGCCTGAGTTCAGGCGGCATCGCGGCCCTCGACCTGCTCGCCCGCCACCCCGGCCGGCTGCGGCATGTTGTCGCGCACGAGCCGCCCGTCGTGGAGGTGCTCCCGGACGCGGCCCGGCAGCGGGCGATGTTCGCAGAGGTGCGCGACACCCATCGGACGGCCGGGCTGAAGGTGGCCGGGGCCCGGCTGGCAGCGGGGCTGGAGGGCCGGGCCGCTGCCGACGTCATGGACGCCGAACCACCGGCGGCCGGGGAGGAGTTGGCCCACCCCATGGGCATCTTCCTGACCCGCGTCCTGCCCACGTTCACGGCGTACACACCGGACGTGGCCGCCCTGAAGACCGCGTCCGCACGTCTCACCCTCGCCGCGGGCGTGGACTCGCGCGGCGGTCTCCTCCACCGCACAGCCACGTCGGCGGCCGAGCTGACCGGCGCGGCGTTCACCGAGTTCCCGGGCGGCCACGTCGGTATGGCGGAACGCCCGGAGGAGTTCGCGGCGCGTCTGGTGGACGCCCTGGTCGCTGCGGCCGGAACGCCGGGTGAGCCGGAAGCAGGCATGCGATAGTCGGCGTTGGCCATCGACATCCGGAAGGGATGTCCCGGAGAGACGTCCTGGAGAGAGACCCGCATGCACGACGCAGCCGACTTGATAGCGGAGACCTACGCGCTCGGTGCGGGACCGTGGACGATGACACCCGTCACCCGCGGCGCACTGGGCCAGATCTGGAAGCTTTCCGGAAACGGGTCCTCATGGGCGGTGAAGGAACTCCTCTTCGGCTGCGACGAGGAACAGGTCCGCCGGGAGGCCGCATTACGGAGCGCCGCCGAGCGCCTGGGCATCGCGTCGCCGCGGCTGTTCCCCGATCGCCGGGGCGCGTACGTCTCACAGCTCGCCGCTTCCTCGGGCGGGTCCTACGCCAAGCTGTACGACTGGATCGACGGCAGCCGGGCGGACGCGTCCGATCCGGACGTCCTGGACTGGTTCGGCCGGACCATGGCTCTTCTTCACAGGGCGGGAGAGGGCGCGAGCGAGACGCCGAACGCCTGGTACGAGCGGTGTCCTCAGGACGCCGACTGGAAAAACCTCCTCAAGAAGGTTCATCAGGCCGGCCTGCCGTGGTCGGACGCGCTGGGCCGGTTCGTCGCCACTTCCGCGGCAGAGCTGGCGCACTGGGTGACCCCGGCCGACCCCGGCGATCTGGTGACGTCGCATCTCGACCTGCAGCCCCAGAACGTCCTGGTGGGCTCGAACGGGCCAGTCCTTCTCGACTGGGACGATGCCGGGTCCACCTCGGCGGAACGCGAGCTCGCACGGGCCGTGTACGTGTGGTCGGGCGGCAATCGGCTGAACACCGATTCCGCCCGGCGATTGGTGCGGGCCTACCGGAGCGCCGGAGGCCGGGCCGTGATCAAGGATCCGCATTCCTTCTCGATGCTTTTTGCGACGCACTTGAACTACATCCACGTGCAAGCGGAGTGCGCCGTCGACCCGGCCGTGACCGCCGCGCAGAGGGAGTTCGCGAGCAACCAGGTCGTCGCTTGCTTGGGCAGCGTCCCGGACCTGGCCGTCGTCTCCAGGCTGACCGGGGCACTCGAGACCGAGTGGTGAAACGCCGGCGGGCGGAGCCCCCGGAGGCGTGCGCGGAGCGTATCGCGCACGCGCTGCCCTCCCCCGGGGCCACCGGGTTGTGGTTACTGTTCCGTCGCCGGGTGCCCCTTGCCCCACGCCCAGGCCAGGCGGTTCGCGCCGAAGGCGTCGTAGGTGTCGCCGGTGCGCAGGCCCGGCCAGTAGACCGAGCCCATGTGGAGTTCACGGAAGACGTCCGTGTCGGCCTGGATGAAGGCCACCGAGTTGGGGTCGCCGCTTGCCGACGCGGGCTGGTTGTAGTTCAGTCCGGTCGTCATGGGGGCGCCGAACTCGTCGGCGACCGTGCGCCAGGCGCAGTTCCCGAGGCGCGCCTTGAGGTCGCTGACCCACTCCGAGTAGGTGGCACTCTGCTTCCAGAAGCCGTAGTGGTGCAGGGACAGATACGTGCCGTCGAGGCGGTGGTCCGCGCAGACGCTGACGACGCTGTCGTTGTAGCCGCTGCCGCTGACGAAGATCCTGTTCCTGGGGACGGCGCGGTAAGTGCTGATCCACTGCGCCGCCAGGTCGGCCCACGCCTGCGCGGTGTAGCCGTGCGGCTCGTTCACCGGCTCGAAGTAGACCAGCGGTTGCGCTGGTAGGCGCCGGTGACGGTGCCCCACATGCGCCAGTCGTCGGGATGGCCGGTGATGAGCCTGCCCAGATTGCTGATCACAAGCGTCCCCATGCCGCCTCCTTGCGTCAGGACGTGTACAGAGGGCTGCTCTCCCACGTGCGGATCGTCCGGTAGTCCGCCTCGATCCGCTCCCGGGTGGCAGCGCTGAGGTAGACGAAGCCGGGTGAGGTCAACAGGTCCCGGGTGCGGGGCAGTGCGTCGCCGGGACGGGCGACGGCGGCGACGGCCACCGCGGTGGGCAGGTCGTTGAAGCGGGACGTCCACTGAAGGTCGCGGACCGTGCCGGGGAAGTGGTTGATCAGGGAGACGTAGCGGACCGGCTGCTCCCAGCGCAGCGGCAGCCGGGCCGCGGACAGCTCCGCCGGGTTGGCGATCGCGGCGGCGAGCAGGGCGGCGTGGGAGTGGCCCGCGAGCTTCGCGGAGACCCAGGGCAGCACTCCCCCGCCCAGCCGGGCGCCAGGGTCGATCAGCACGGGACCGCGGGCGGTGAGCACCACCTCGCTGTGGGCGGCGCCGGTGCGGATGCCGAGCGCGGACAGCGCCCGCCACAGGTAGGCGTGGAGGTCGCGGATCTCCGGTGCCCCGGGGTCGGCGGGTTCCTCGAAGTCGAAGACCGGCGCGCCCTCGGGGGTGCGGTCCTTGGTGTACCGCCAGGTCTCCACCTCGATGTGCCTGCCCTCCACGGAGACCGTGTTGACGTAGTACTCCGGACCCTGAAGGAACTCCTGGACCAGGGCGGTGTCGTTGCGGTGACCGAAGAGGTTCGCAGTGTCCAGCACGGCTGCGGCGGCCCCCCGCGCCTCGGCGGCCGTACGGCAGATGCGGACGTGATCGGAGCCGGCGCTGTCGACCGGCTTGACCACCACGGCGTCCAGTCCGCTGCCGGTGAACCACTCGGCTGCCTCGTCGGCGGTCGTCACCAGCGTGCTGAGCGGGGCGTCCAGGCCGGCCGCGCGCAGCACCTCGGCCATACGGAACTTGCTGCGCCGGGCGGGCGCCAGGCCGACGTCGTTGCCCGGCAGCCCGGCCAGCTGCGCCAGCCGGTCGGCCAGGATGACGCCGGACTCGGTGCCGGCGACGACGTGCCGCACGTCGCGCTCGGTGAGACGGGCCGCGACCGCCTGCGGGTCGGGGTCGTAGCCGAGGTCCTCGGCGTAGTCGGCGGGGTGGAAGGTGGGAACGTAGTACGGGGCGAGGGTGGGGCCGCTGCGTGCGTGCAGCACCTCGGCGCCGCGGTCGAGCAGTTCCTTCACGAGCTGCGCCCCGGTGGAGTAGCCGTCGACGACGGCCACACGGAGTGCGGACATGGATGGTCGTCCTCTCTGGTCCGGGCCGGGCGGTGTCCGGTGCATCGGGCCGGTCGCGGGCGGGGCGCGCCCTGTGACGCGCACGTGGGTGGCCAGGGTCTTTCGTTTGCATCAGGCCGGAGCCCGGCTTGATCCGAACAAGGGCCCTAGGCGCTCAGTCCGCCGTCGATCACCAGGTCGTGGCCCACGACGAAGGCCGCGGCGGGCGAGGCCAGCCACAGCACCGCGGCGGCGACCTCCTCGGGGCGGGCCAGGCGGCCGGCGGGTATGTCGCGGGCCACCCGGTCGTCCCGGTCGGTGGGCGTCTCACCGGGCCAGACGGCCATCGCGGTGTCGGTGGGGCCGGGGCTGACCGCGTTGATGCGGATGCCGTGCGGGATGTACTCGCGGGCCGCGGAGCGCGTGAGCGTGCTGAGCGCGGACTTGCTGGCCGCGTACGCGGACTGGTGGGTCACACGCATGTGCGGGCCGATCCGTGAGGAGACGTTGACGATGGTGCCGCCGCCCTGGCGGAGCATGTGCTCGATCTCGTACTTCATGCACAGCCAAGTGCCGTTGACGTTGACGGAGACGACCTCCTCCCACTCGGCGGGCGTCATGTCGGCCGTCAGGCCCCAGGACGGCAGCCCGGCACAGTTGACCGCGGTGTCCAGGCTGCCGTACCGGTCGACGGCCGCACCGGCCGCACGCGCCGCCTCGTCGGGGACCGTGATGTCGGCGAGGACGTGGGAGGCGGTGCCGCCGTTCTCCTCGATCGCCTTGACGGTCTCGATGAGCGTGTGTGCCCGGCGGCCGGCCACGACCACCTTCGCCCCCTGGGCCGCGAGGGCGACGGCCGTGGCCCGTCCTATGCCGGAACCACCCCCGGTCACCAGGGCCGTCCGCATCAGTCGTCCTCCAGGCCCAGGACCCGGATCAGCCGGGCCTCCATGGCCTGTGCCTCGGGTAGGTCGGGGGCCACGATGAGGCACTGGCCGGAGGGGCCGGGCGTGCCGTGGCTGTCGCCGGCGATGACGACCCCGGTCCGGGTCTCCGGGTCGAAGGCGAGGCCCTGCTCCTCGAGGGTCGCCACCGCCCGGGCCAGGGAGTCCCAGCCGCAGCGGCTGCGGGCGATGAGGGCGCGGTCGCGCCAGTGCTCGGGGCCCAGCAGATGGGCGCCGATACGGTGGATGTGCGTGGAGCCGCCGACGCGTCCGTTGAACTCGTTGAAGAGGATCTCACCGGTGGGGACGACGATCGCGTCGATGCTCATCGGCCCCCGGTAGCCGAGGGCCCGCACGGTGTCGCCGATGCGCCGGGCGTGGTCCAGGAAGCCCGGGAAGGACGGCAGGTCCGCCGAGGGCGGCGGGATGACCAGGCCGTTGTTGACGGGTGCCATGCGCATCTCGCCGTAGCCGACGGTGGTGACGTCCTCGTCGGTGATGTACAGCTCGATGTAGATGGGGACGGAGCCGTCGATGTACCTCTCCACGACGACCCGGCGGCTGCCGTCGTGGCTGTAGCGGTCCCACGAGCCGGTCAGATGCCGGAGCAGGGCGGTGTCGTCGAGGGGGTCGAGCACGGTGACGCGCTCGGCGCCGTACCCCTGAAGGACCTCGGCGGGAGCCAGGATCTCGTTGCCGTAGCCGCCGCCGTGCACGTCCTGTTTGACGATCACCGGCTGCCCTGCGCGCAGCAGCGGCCGGACGAACTCCGCCGCCTCGTCGACGGAGGCCACGGTGCGGCCGCGGGGCACGGGTATGCCGATCCCGGCGGCCAGCGTACGGAAGAACGTCTTGCTGTTGACGAGTTCGTTCCCGCCGGCCTGCAGGAAGGCGGCCGCGGGCAGTGGATCCTTCAGCTCCAGGGATTCCGCGAGGCTTGTTATCGGGGCATCCACGTAGAAGGGAAAGAGCCGGTCGGCGCCGCGGTCGACCGCGAGCTTCTTCAATTGCCCGAGGAATTCCGGATGGTGCAGCCGGTCGTCGTAGAGCAGTGCACTTTCCCGGCGGCCCGGCGGCGGCACCAGCACAACGGGGCGGGAATCCTCGATGCCGAGTCGCCGCCACACGTACGAGAGGAATTCCGGATCCGGTTCGGTGGGCAGCACGATGATGTCGTTCGCCCCCGCACACCAGGCCAGCCGATGGGTCACCGCGGCGAGATAGGTGAGGTACTCGGCCGGGAGAGCGCGGTCGCCTTCGACGGTCTCCTCGGTCAACTGGTTTCCGATGATGATTTTGGCCATTGTCGTGCTTGCCTCCGGATAAGGTTCCGCCTTGTGAGCGACCGACACCGGAGGACAGGATCCAGGGGCCTTTCGAATTCCAGCAACTACCCGACCGGGTAGGTCGGAAGAAAGGCCGATCACCGCCCACCTACCCAAGTGAGTAGGTGCTTTCTGGATCACCTCTCCGTAGGCTTCCGGTGCATATTCCGCCCGGTCGATCGAGGAGACCATGAGGTGAATGGACAGGCGCTCGCCGGTTCCGGCGTCGGCCTGAGGCCCCTGTGGGACGACGAGATCCGGCACTGGCGGCGGTTCCCGGCCCACCAGCAGCCGGAGTGGCACGAGACGGCGGAACCCGCCGTGAAGAGCCTGACCGAACTCCCGGGACTTGTCGACGAGGACGAGGTCGACACGTTCGGCGCACTGCTCGCCGAGGCGGCCTCCGGCGCCCTCGGTGTCGTCCAGGCCGGGGACTGTGCCGAGGACCCCGGACACTGCGTACCCGAATGCCTCTCGGCCAAGGCGGAGTTGCTGCGCACCCTGGCGGCTGCGCTGACCGCCGCGACGGGCCGCGAGACCCTGACGGTCGGACGCATCGCCGGACAGTTCGCCAAGCCGCGGTCCCGGGCGACCGAAGTGGTCGACGGTGTCGCCCTGCCGTCGTTCCGCGGCCTGATGGTCAACGCCCCCGGCCCCGACCCGGCGGCCCGCAGACCGGACCCCGGACGGCTGCTCACCTGCTACGCGGCGGCCCGCACCGCGGTGGAGTTCCTGCGGGGGCACACCGCGCCGGACCAGCCGCACCGCAGGTTCTGGACCAGCCACGAGGCCCTGGTGCTCGACTACGAGCTGCCGCTCGCCCGCCGGACCCCGGACGGCCGGCTGCTGCTGACCTCCACCCACTGGCCCTGGGTGGGCGACCGCACCCGCGACCCGGAGGGCGCCCACGTGCGGCTGCTCGCGGAGGTGGCCAACCCCGTGGCGTGCAAGGTCGGCCCCACCATGACCACCGCCGCGCTGCTGCGGCTGTGCGCCCTGCTCGATCCGCACCGCACGCCGGGCCGGCTGACCCTGATCGCCCGGATGGGGCCCGGCCAGGCGGCCCGCCGGCTGCCCGGACTCGTCGCCGCCGTACGCGCCGCGGGCCACCCGGTGCTGTGGCTGTGCGACCCGCTGCACGCCAACACGATCACCGCGCCCGACGGTCTGAAGACCCGCCTCGTCGCCACGGCCGTGGCCGAGATACGGGCGTTCTGCGCCGCCGTCCAGGCGGCGGGCGGCGTGGCCGGCGGCCTGCACCTGGAGGCGACCCCCGAACCGGTCGCCGAATGCCTGTGGCACGCCTCGGAGGCACGGCCCGACGACCCTGCCGCCTACACCACACTGTGCGATCCCCGCCTCAACCGCGCCCAGGCGCTGGCCGCCGTGGAGGCGTGGCGGTACGCCGGCGCGCCCGGGACCGAGGAGGACGTCCGATGACCTCGATCGCCCCCGTCGCCCCCTACGACCTGCCCGTGGAGGCCCTCACCGGAGCCGACCGCACCGGTTGGCGTCCCGACCCGCGCCGTGCCGCGCTGCTCGTCCACGACATGCAGCGGTACTTCCTGCGCCCGTTCCGCCAGGACGTCCCGCCGCTGTCGGTGGCGCTGCCCAACGCGGTGCTGCTGCGTCAGACGTGCGCCTCGGTGGGCGTGCCCGTCCTCTACACGGCTCAGCCCGGCGGCATGACCGAGGAACAGCGCGGGCTGCTCGGCGCGTTCTGGGGTCCCGGCATGGCCGCCGCCCCCGAGGACCGGCTCGTCGTCGACGAGCTCGCACCGGCCGCGGCGGACCGGGTGCTGACCAAGTGGCGCTACAGCGCCTTCCAGCGGACCCCGCTCCTGGACCTGTTGCACGCCGCGGGCCGCGACCAGCTCATCGTCTGCGGTGTCTACGCGCACCTCGGCTGTCTGATCACCGCCGTGGACGCCTTCAGCCACGACATCCAGCCGTTCCTGGTGACCGACGCGGTGGCCGACTTCAGCGCCGAGGACCACCGCCTCGCCGTGTCGTACGCGGGCCGCGCCTGCGCGGCGACACCGACCACCAAGCAGGTCGTCGAGGACCTGCTGCGCGGGGAGGGTGCGCAGTGAGGCCGCTTCAGGCCCTGTGGCAGGGGCCGGACGTCCGTCCCTTCGCGCTGCTCCACCGTCCTGAGTCCGCGCCCGGAGTCGTCGAGGTGCTCACCGGTGACGTCACCGAACTGCGGAGCCTGGACCGACTGCCCGCACCCGACCCCCGTGGAGGCCGTCACCAGACGCTCGCGGTGCTGCCGTATCGTCAGATCGGCGAGCGGAGCTTCGCGTTCCCGGAGGACCACGCGCCGCTGCTCGCGCTGGCCGTGGACGAGCAGTGGACGCTGCCCCTTCAGGAGGCGCTGCGCCGGCTCCCCGACGAGCCGATCGCGTTGACGGACGCCGGGTTCGACGTCGACGACGACGCGTACGCGGACACGGTCCGCCGGCTGATCGCCGAGGAGATAGGGCGCGGCGAGGGCGCCAACTTCGTCGTCAAGCGCTCCTTCACCGCCCGCATCGACGGCTACTCCCCCCGGCTCGCCTGCGCCCTGCTGCGCCGGCTGCTGCTCCAGGAGGGCGGCGCCTACTGGACGTTCGCGGTGTACACGGGGGAGCACACCTTCGTGGGCGCCAGCCCCGAGCGCCACATCAGCCTGCGGGACGGTACGGCCGTCATGAATCCGATCAGCGGCACCTACCGGTTCCCCGAGGACGGTCCGAGCCTCGCCGGAACGCTGGAGTTCCTCGCCGACACCAAGGAGTCGGACGAGCTGTACATGGTGGTCGACGAGGAACTGAAGATGATGGCCTCGGTGTGCGAGGGCGGCGGCCGGGTCGTCGGCCCGCGCCTGAAGGAGATAGCGCATCTCGCGCACACCGAGTACTTCATCGAGGGCCGCTCCACGCTGCCCGTGCACGAGGTGCTGCGGCGCACGCTGTTCGCCCCGACCGTCACCGGCTCCCCGCTGGAGAGCGCCTGCCGGGCCATCGCCCGCTACGAGCCGCAGGGCCGCGGCTATTGCAGTGGCGCGCTGGCCCTGATCGGCACCGACCCGCGGGGCCTGCCGGAGCTGGATTCCGCGATCCTCATCCGTACCGCGCACATCGACCGTTCGGGCGGACTGAGCCTCGGCGTCGGCGCCACCGTCGTACGGCACTCCGACCCGGCCGCGGAGGCGGCGGAGACCCGGGCGAAGGCGGCCGGCCTGCTGCGCGCGCTACAGGGCCCGCCACCCGGGGCCGACCCGCGCGGGGCCGGCCGCCGGCCGCTGGCGGACGAGCCCGCGGTGCGCCGGGCGCTGGCGGACCGCAACACGGGGCTGGCACGGTTCTGGCTGGCCGGACAGGGCGAGGACGGTCCCCCGGCCGCCCTCCCCCGCCACCGGATCCTGGTGATCGACGCGGAGGACAGCTTCACCGCCATGCTGGCGCACCAGATCCGTACGCTGGGACCGGAGGTGGCGGTACGCCGGTTCGACGAGGCCGTCGATCCGGCCGCGTACGACCTGGTGCTGGCCGGCCCCGGTCCCGGTGATCCCCGTGACCTCGCCCATCCGAAGATCGCGGCGCTGCGTGCGACCCTGCGCGACGTGCTGGCGCGGCGTCGGCCGTTGCTCGCCGTCTGCCTCGGGCACCAGGTGCTCAGCGGGCTCCTGGGGCTGGAACTGGTCCGGCGCGAGCGCTCGAACCAGGGGCTGCGGCGGGAGATCGACCTGTTCGGCCGGCGGGTGCGGGTGGGCTTCTACAACACCTTCGCCGCCCGCGCCGGCGCCGGCACCCTGCCGCCCGGGATCCTGGACCGCTGCGTCGACGTCTGCCGGGACGAGGCGACGGGCGAGGTGCACGCCCTGCGCGCGCCCGGACTGCGTTCCTTCCAGTTCCACCCCGAATCGGTGCTCAGCACGGACGGGTTCGGCGTCCTCGCGGAAACCCTGGAGGAGTTGCTGCCGCGCCCCGTTCCGCACCCGGCCTCGTCCCCCGCGCCCGCCTCGTACGCCCTGAAGTGAGAGCAGCCCATGAGTTACCGCACGATCCTCACCCCGCATGACCGGAGCTTGGGCCTTCACCGCGTCCATGACCCGGCTGCCCGTCGCGATGGCGCCGCTGGCCATGGTCTTCCTCGGCCACGGGGCCACCGGTGGCTACTCGACGGGCAGCGTGCTGGCCGCGTTCTTCATCGCGGGTGAAGTGGTGGGCGCCTGGGCCCTGGGCACGTTCCTGCATCCGCGCCGGCTGCGCCTGCACCTGTCGACGGGGCTCGGTGTCGGAGCGGCGGCGTTCACCGCGCTCGCCCTGTGGCCCGACGCGGCGCTGCCCGTCCTCGCCGCCGCCTCGTTCGTGGCCGGCGGGGCGCCCGCCGCGAGCCCCGGCGCCCTGCGCACGCTGCTGACCTCCGTGGTGGACGACAAAGATGTCGCCCGGGCGTTCAGCGCGGACTCCATCCTCACGGAACTGGTGTGGCTCGCCGCGCCCGGCCTGGTGGTGCTGCTCGCCCTTCAGGCCGGTCCGGGCGTGCCGATGGCGGTGTGCGCGCTGTGTCTCGTGCTCGGCACGGCGATGGTGTTCACGCTGCGCTCCGCCAAGGCGGTGGAGGCGGACGCGGCCGAGGGCGGTGAACGCGCGCCCACCTCCGTGGTGCTGTCCGGCTGGCCCATCTACGTCACCAGTGCGGCGGCGATGTCCCTGATGGCCGTCTCCGAACTGGTCCTGACCCCGCTGCTGCAGTACCGCGACCTGCCGGTCGGCCTGGCCGGCGTGCTGCTGATGGTGTTCGCGGGTCTGTCGGCCCTCGGCGCCTTCGTCTACGGGCTCAGGTCCTGGCCGGGCACGGCCAGGACGCACAGTCTGGTCTGTCTGGTCGGCACCGCCGCCGGCTTCACCGTCGTGGCGCTCGTACCGGGCCTGACCGGTATCGTCGTGGGCTTCCTCGCGGCGGGCGTCCTGCAGGCCGTGGTCATGGTGACCCGCAACCTGTCGCTGCGCGAGGCGCTGCCGACCAGCGCCCACACCGCGGGCTACTCGGTGATGTACGCCGTCCAGGGCATCGGCTACTCGCTGTCGGCGGTCTTCGCCGCGGTGATGCTCGACCGGTCCACGCCCAGCGCCGCCATCCTCACCGGGGTGGCGTTCACCCTGCTGCTGACCGCGGTCAGCAGCCTGGCCGAGCGGCGCGCACAGCCCGCCACGGCACCTCTTACCGTCGAGAAGCAGTGCGAGACTCCGGAGAGCACCCCTTCATGAGGACCACGACTCCCTGGGAATCCACCGAACCGCTGCCCGAGCGAAGCACTCCCGCCGCTCTGGCCGCCGTCCCCGCCGACGGACTGCCCGGTGCGACCCGCCCGCGTCGGCGCGTCCTGGTCATCGGGGCGGGCATGGCGGGCCTGGTGGCCGGCTACGAACTGCTGCGCCGCGGGCACGAACCGCTGATCCTGGAGGCCCGCGCCCGCGTCGGCGGTCGCATCCACACCGTGCGGGACCTCGCACCGGGCCTGTACGCCGAGTTCGGCGCCATGCGCATCCCGCGCGTGCACGCGCTGACCCTGGGCTACTGCCGGGAGTTCGGCCTCGCCCTGCGGCCCGGCACCGCGCGCAACCCGAGGACGCTCGCGTACATCGGGGGCCGCCGGCTCACCCTGGAGGAGGCCGAGGCCGATCCGCGGCTGCTGCCGTTCCCGCTGGCCTCGTACGAGGCGAACCGCACCCGCGAGGAGATGTGGCGGGAGGCCACCGAGGAGATACGGGACCTCTACCAGCGTGAGGGCAGGGAGGCGCTGGAGGCGCTGGCCGCCAAGTACGACGCGTACTCGATCCGAGGCTTCCTCAAGGCGCGGGGCTGGTCGGAGGGCGCGATCGAACGCTACGCCGTGATGTCGTTCTCCGAGTCCACCCTCAACACGGCCGTCATGCAGGAGTTCCGGGAGGTGATCGGAGAGGCGTACGACGACGTGCAGGAAGTCGTCGGCGGAATGGACCGGTTGCCGATGGCCTTTTACGAACGGCTCGCGTCCCACATCCGCTTCGGAGTGGAGGTCACCGCGCTGGAACAGGACGGCACTTCGGTGACGGTGCGGACCCGGGTGGGCGGCGACCGCGTCTCCTTCACCGGTGACGAGGCCATTTGCACGCTTCCGTTCTCCGTACTGCGCGGGCTCGAGGTGAATCCCGCGTTCTCGCACGGGAAACAGAAGGCCGTACGGCAACTCCACTACGACGCCGCGACGAAGATCTTCTTCCAGGTGCGCCGCCCGTTCTGGGAGGAGACCGACGGGATTCGCGGCGGCACCACCGTGACCGACCTTCCGGTGCGCCGCGTCATTTACCCGGCCCACCCCGACTCGCCCACGTCCCGAACCGTGCTGCTGGCCAGTTACACCTGGGGGCAGGACGCCCTGCAGTGGTCGGCGATGAGCCCTGACCAGCGGGTGGAACGGGCGCTGCGCGACGTCTCCCGCATCCATCCGCACATACTGGACGAGTTCGAGGCGGGAATCAGCCACTCCTGGTACCAGGATCCCTACGCAATGGGCGCTTATGCCCTGTTCGAACCGGAGCAGCAGACCTCTCTGGCGGCCGATATCAATCGCTCCGAGGGCCGTATCCATTGCGCCGGTGAACACTGCTCGCAGTGGCCTGCCTGGATCGAGGGGGCGGTGGAATCGGGTATCCGGGCGGCCCGCCGAATACATCTCGGCCAGATTGTGTGAACAGCATACGAAAAGCGTGACCAGGCCACCTTGATCGCGATCTGTCATGCTCCCGCTACGATAAGCTCCTCACGTCTAACAGAGCTGAAACACAGCCGATGGGAGACGGGGGAAAGCGGCATGGGGACCGTCATGACCAGGGATGACGCGACGGCCGTGGTGGGACGGGTCGTGGAACTGCTCCAGGACCTGGCGGACGTTCCGATCGAGACCCTGCGCAGCATCGCCCAGGAGTCCTCGGTCACGCACGCGGTTCAGCTCACCGAAGCACTGTTGCAGTTGACCCCGTCGGGTTCGTCGGCCGGCTGGCTGCGCTGCCTGCTGTCCGAGCTGCTCTTCATCGCGGGCCGGCCCGCCGACAGCGTGGCCACCGTGGCGGCGCTGCCGCAGGGCGCGGTGGCGCCGTCCGTCGCCGGAAGTGCGGCCGTGGCCGAGGTGCTCTCCGGCGCGTTGCTGCACCCGCGCTCGGCGGAGGCTTCCGCCCGCCGGCGGCTGCGGGCGGTCGCGGGGGACATCGACCAGGATCCGGCGGCGATCGCGGCGGCCTCGGTGCTGGCGGACTGCCGGGCGCGGGCCGGGGACATGGAGGAGGCCCTTTACTGGTCACGTCTGGTGGCGCACCACGCCGACCTGGTGCCCTCCCCGTTCTGGAGCATGCACCTGCTGGTCGAGGCGGCTGCGCGGCTGGCGGACGCCGGTGAGGACGCGGAGGCGGAGACACTGGCCGAACGGGTCCCCGCGCGGTGGGACCGGGCGCCCTACCCGGGCATCGAGGCCGCCCTTGCCCGGGTGCAGGCCAAGGTGCTGATCCAGCGCGGCCTGTGGTCTCCGCTGAACAGACAGATCAATGACGCCGCGGCGGCCGCGACTCCGGAGCGGGGGGAGCGCCTGCACGCGCCGCTGCTGCTGGCGCAGTTGAGCATCGCCGCCGTGTACGCCGGCGACCTGCCCACCGCGCAGACCCGCCTCGAGGCCTGCCGGCGGCTTCTGCCGGAGCGGGGCGCCGCGGTGTGGGACGCCCGGCACGCACCCGAGGTGCCGTGGGCGGAACTGTTGTGGGAGGAGTGCGACGGCAGCTCGAAACGGGCCGTGCACCGGCTCACCCGGCTGGCCCGCGACTCACGCGCCCCGCTGGTGCGGCTCTTCGCGACGGTGCCCGGCGCGGCGGCCTGGGCGGCCCGGATCGCGGTGGACGCCGGTCAGCGCGGCCTGGCCCGCCACATCGGCGCCGTCACCGAGGACGTACGCGCCCTGCAGCCGACCCGGGCGGCCCTGTCGGCCGAGCATGTCCGGGGCGTGCTCGACCGCGACCCGGTGGCCTTGGCGAGGGCGGCGACCCAGCACCGGCACGCCTGGGCGAGGGCACGTGCGGCGAGCGATCTCGCCTCCAGCCTGGAGGACCGGGCCGGTCCTCCCCCGGCATGGCAGAGCGAGCCGGGACGGCACCGCGGCAGCTGGCATGTGGTGCCGACCGCGCAGCCCGAACGGGACGACGACGGGCAGCAGTCGGGTTGGGAGGCCCTCAGCGGGCGGGAGCAGCAGGTGGCACGGCTGGCGGCAGCGGGTCTGACGAACCGGCAGATCGCCTCGCGGGTGCACTGCTCCGTCCACACGGTCAACTTCCATCTGCGCAGCGTGTTCCGGAAGCTCAAGATCACCTCCCGGGTGGAGATCGGCCGCCATCTGGCTTCCGAGGCTCCCGCGCACCGGACGGGGTGAGCCGCGCACCGTCGGCGCCGGCCCTGTGTGGTGCTTCCGTTGCTACCGGCCGGGGCGTGGGCCGCAGAGCGCCTGGACGTCGTCGTACGACGGCGCAGTGCCTTCCGGAGCGCGCCCGGCCGCGATGTCCGCCGCCGTCTCCAGGGCAGCGCCGAGGGCGCGCCGGTAGAGGAGCGAGCCGAGGCTGACGCGGCGTACGCCGAGGTCGGCGAGGGCGGGACCGGTCGGTGAGTGAAGGACGTTGAGCGGGACCTCCACGTGCTTCACGAGGTGGGTGATCCCCGGTACGTCGACGGATTCCCCTCGGAATCGACCTCCGTGTCCACCAGCCGTCCCACCACCGTGATGCCGCGCCTCGGCAGCACGAGGGCATCACGGATACCCGTCCAGAGCATGTGCACGGTCATGGCGCCCGGCAGCGACAACAGCGGCGCGACCATCCACAGCACGCCATCGCGCTCCTTGTCCTCTACTCGGACGAAGATCACCAAGAGCACCAGTAACCAGACCCCGGCCCCGATCACGACTCCCCGCGGGAATCCGTCCAGGCGCTTAGGCTTGTCCGGCAGCGGTTCCACTCCGACCAGGCGTGAGCCGTCGCCGCGGCGTTCATCCGCGTCCCTGACCGGCATGGCCTCCGCGACCGTCGCGGCGAAGGCGCGCACCGCCGGGGGGCTGCCACTGTGCACCTCGTACGTCTGCGGGCGCGAACCGTCGGACGTCAGTATCAGAACCAGGGTCGCCCCGCGTGAGCCTCCGGCTTCCACCCGCTCGACGGCCTCCAACGGGATCCGCCGCCGGACCCCGCCACCCTCGAGCAGCAGGTCTCCGGCGCGCAGCCGCGCGGTCGTCCCCCGCCCGCGCAGCACCACGTCGGCCCGGGGCAGCGGTCTGTCGTGTTCCCCCATGTGGCGCACTGTAGCGGCCTTTGGCATCCCCCTGGCCGCCCCGCCCGTCAGGGGCGAACCCGAGGCACAGACCTGGGGCGCCCCGGTTCCGGTCGGGACGCCCCAGGGGCTTTCGGTCGGGGACTGTCGGCGAGTTCCCCGTTCGGGCGGGGCCTAACGTGAAAGACCCTCCGGTATCAGATCTTGCGCCACCAACTCGTCGCGCACCAGACCCGCGTACACAGTCGCGCCATGGACGGACGTATGCGTGTTGTCCCGCTTCTCGTCGTACAGGTAGACCGACTTGGAGCCCTCGACGCCCAGAGATTCCACCAGCGCCTTGGTCCTGTCCGTCAGGTCGATCAGCGGGACGTGCTCGGCGGCGGCCAGCGAGCGGATCACCGCGGGGTGGTCCACGCCGAGGCCGTTCACCAGCAGCGCGGTGTTGTTGTTCAGCGTACCGTCAGCATTGAACCAGCGGCGGACGATCGGCGTCACGAGCACCGGCTCGCCACCCTTGTCCCGCACGCCCGCGACGAGGGTCTCCAGGTTCGTCCGGTAGGTCGTCTCGTCGGTCTGCTTGTCGTTGTGGGCGAGTTGGACGAGGACCAGGTCGTGCGGGCGGATCAACGGCTGAACGGCCGCCCACAGTCGGGGGTTGGCGAGGTAGGTGACCGTACTCTCGCCGGAGTCGGCGTAGTTGGCGACGGCGACCCCCCTGCGGAGGTACTGCGGCAGCCGCTGGCCCCAGCCCGAGTACGGGTCGGCGGGGCTGGTCGCACACCGTCGAGTCGCCGATGAGGAAGATCCGGCGGACGTGGCCCGCCGGGGTCACGCGGATGTCCGCGAGGGCCGGGGCCGGGCCGCCGATCGTCAGGTCGAGGCCCGGGGAGCCGTCCGGGCCGGTGGGTTCGCCTTCCGGCGTACGGACGTGACACCCGGAGCACCCCCCACCTCCGAAGGAGGCATCCCCCCATGTCCGGAACCGATCCCAGACCGGTCCGTCGCCGTACCCTCGTGCTGGGCACCGCGGCCCTCGCCGGCCCGCTCGCATCCCAGGCGTCGGCCGCGAGCTTCGGCTGGAGCGACGACGGCTCGAACTACGTCGTCGACACCGGGGCCAACCTCGTCTTCAAGGTCAGCGAGACCAACGGCGACCTGACCTCGCTGGTCTACCGGGGCACCGAGTACCAGGGCTACGGGGGCAAGAACTCGCACATCGAGTCCGGCCTCGGCACCTCCACGGTCACCATCAAGCAGTCCGGCTCGACGATCCTGATCTCCGTCGCGTACGGCACGCTGCGGCACTACTACGCGGCCCGCAGCGGCGAGAACAACATCTACCTGTGGACCGACAAGGCGGACTCGTCCGTCACGGCGACCCGGTACATCGTGCGCGTCAAGGCGGGTAAGTTCCTCAACGACGAGCCCGACTCCTACACCTACGCGCCCACCACCATCGAGGCCTCGGACGTGTTCGAGAAGTCCGACGGCCAGACCCGCTCGAAGCACTACTCCAAGCGCCGGGTCATCGACTACGACTACATCGGCCGGGCGGCCGGCGGGGTCGGCCTGTGGATCGTGCGCAGCAATCACGAGAAGGCCTCCGGCGGCCCGTTCTACCGCTCCCTGTTGCGGCATCAGAGCGCGGACGGCAGCGGCCTGTACGAGATCCTGTACTACGGCGAGAACCAGACCGAGGCGGAGCGCTACGGCCTCCAGGGCCCGTACGTCATCGCCTTCACGGACGGCGCAGCGCCCTCGTCGTCGCTCTACCACGACAACCTCTCCACCTCCTCGTCGCAGTACTGGGGTTCCGCCCGGTCCTCCGACGGTTGGTTCTCGATCTCACGGGTGCTGCCGGGGACGTACACGCTGACCGTCCACAAGGGCGAACTCGCCGTGTACACCGGCTCGGTGACCGTCTCGGCGGGCGCGACGACCACCCTGAACACGATCAGCATCCCGTCCTCGAACGACCCGGGCAACGCGAGCGCGATCTGGCGGATCGGCACCTGGGACGGCACACCGAGCGGGTTCAAGAACGCGGACCTGATGGCGTACGCCCATCCGTCCGACGTGCGGGCCGCGTCCTGGACCGGCAACGTGGTGATCGGCAGCGGCAGCGAGACATCGACCTTCCCCTGCTACCTGTGGAAGGACGTCAACAGCGGACTGATCGTCTACTTCGGGCTGTCCGCGGCGCAGGCCGCTGCCGCGCACACCCTGCGGATCGGCGTGACCACGGCCTACGCGAACGGCCGGCCGCAGATCACCGTCAACAACTGGACCTCGTCGATCCCCTCGCCGCCCACCCAGCCGAGCACGCGGTCGCTGACCGTGGGCTCGTACCGGGGCAACAACTACACGTTCACCTACAGCGTTCCGGCCAGTGCCTGGCTCACGGACACCAGCCAGTGCAACGTGCTGAAGATCAACGTGGTGAGCGGCTCGGGGACGACGGGCTATCTCAGCGCGGGTACGGCGATCGACGCGATCGACCTGCTGGCCTGAGCCACGGCTGGCGTCATGTTCCGCGCACCCACTGCTGGTTGGTGGCTCCGTTAGAGGTTGACGTGCTTTCTGGCCTAAAGTCCAGGGATTCCGGCCTGGGTCGTGTGACCCTTCCGGGGGCTTCCTGCTTCAACGCGCTGTGCGGGCACGTGTGCCCGTCTTACCGGCACTCCACAGGCGTTTGGCGTCTCCACCCGTCCGGTGGGGACGGTTCGCCGGTGAAGCCCGGCGGCGGTCCGGCGTGCCGCCGCGCATGCCCGCCACGGTGGTGGGTACGACCCCTCCCGTACGGGGGCGTCGCGGAAGCGGCCGAAGAGCGAGGGGTGTCGGAAGTGATTCGAAAGCTGCAGGCGGTCGCGCTGGACTGCGCTGATCCGGTACGGCTTGCGGAGTTTTACGCGGATCTGCTCGGTGGCCGGGTGGTCGCGGACCCTGAGGAGGCCGACTGGGTCGAGGTGCACGGGTTCGAGGGGACACCGCTGGCCTGCCAGCGGGTCGACGGTTACCGACCACCCGAATGGCCCGGCCAGGAGCGCCCGCAGCAGCTCCACCTGGACTTCGACGTGGACGATCTCGACGGAGAGGAGAAGCGGGCGCTCGCCCTCGGTGCGACCGTGCTGGAGCGGACGGACCAGCTCCGCCCGGGGGCCAACTGGCGGATCTACGCGGACCCGGCCGGCCATCCGTTCTGCCTCTGCCTCCACTGAGTCCATCGGGCCCACTGTCCTGGCTCAACGGCTACCGCCGCCACACCGACTGAGCCGGCGTCCTATTCGTTTGCCGCAGGTCGGAGCGGTCGGATAGGAAGCCTTCATGCTGAAGGGCGACAAGGTCGGGCTGAGGGCCCGGCACGAGGACGACATCCCGGTCCTGCGGGCCGAGCTCTACGACGACGTGGTCAACTCCTCGCGGGCCGAAGGCGGGCCGTGGCGGCCGATCACGCCCGGCTCGAAGGATCCGCGGCTCGTGGTGGACGACAAGGAGCAGAGGCTCGTCCCGTTCTCGGTGGTGGAGCTGGACGGCGGCACGCTGGTCGGCACCGCGACGCTGTGGGGCATCGACACCCACAACCGGTCCGCGCACATCGGCCTCGGACTGCTGCCGTCCTGCCGCGGCAAGGGCTACGGCACCGACGTGGTCGCGGTGCTGTGCCACTACGGTTTCGTCGTGCGCGGCCTGCACCGGCTGCAGATAGAGACGCTGTCGGACAACGCCGCGATGCTGCGCTCCGCCGAGCGCAACGGCTTCGTCCGCGAGGGCGTGCTGCGCTCCTCGGCCTGGGTGATGGGCGAGTTCCTGAACGAGGTGCTGCTCGGGCTCCTTGCCCAGGACTGGAAGCCGGACTCGTGACGAACGACGAGTGGCCCGGCTGAAGCCGCATTTGCCCAAGGCGGGTCGGCGGGGCGGGTGTTGGAAGAGCCACCGCGGGGTGATCGGCGGGTCCGCTTCCGGAGCCGCGACGCCCGCCTGGGCTGCGGGCATCCTCGCACCCGCCCCGATCACCTCGGCGGCGACACGGCGTACAGCTCCCGCCGCAACCGCCGCTACCTGCGCAGACGCCACAGCAGACCATCCCCGAGCCGAAGGACCAGCGGGCCAGCCGCGAGCGCCGGGGCAGCAAAGCGCTCGAAAACCAGTGGAACGCCGCCGCTGTGCGCCATTACCGTGCTGCTGAGCCAAGACGTCTAGGCAAGGACGTGCCGTTGTACACCGTGTGAGACCTCCCGAGCGCTGATTGGTCGCGCGTCGCGCATGTGCGCCGCGCTTCTTTTTGCTGCGGACTTCTCACTGAAACCGGTGTACTTCTGTGCTCACAAACTGGGTGGTCATGCCCACCTGCCTGCCGCTCGTACTCCGCCGCTGCCACGCGTGCGCGTCCGAGCGCTTCCAGGCGAACGGCAAATTCCGCGTCAACGCGAACCACAAGCTCCTCGACGCCTGGCTCCTCGTGCTCTGTACCGCTTGCGGGGAAACTGCGAAGCTCACGGTCCTGGAGCGGATGAATGTGCGCTCCGTACGACCTGCGCTTCTGGACCGGCTGCATGACAACGACCCTGGCCTGGCGGCTGAGCTGCTCCAGGATCCGGTCGTGCGGCGCCGTAATCGCATCGCCCTGGACTGGGACGACGCCTGGCGCCTCGACACCGGCGGATCGGATCACCTGGACCGCGAGGTGATCGACGTCTCGGTCCGCTTCGCGGCACGGATCCCTGTCCGGCCGGTGCGACTGGTCGCTGAAGGTTGCGGTCTTCCGCGGGCCGAGGTCGAGAGGCTGATCACGGAGGGGAGACTCGTCTCGGCGGTCCGGCTGAGCAGCAAGCTCTCCGGCGACTTCACCTTCACGCTCAAGCGCTGAGCCCTCCTCGGGACCGGGGGCCTGTCCGGCAAGATCCGCCGGACAGGCCCCCGGTAGTCTTCCGACATCTCGGCTTTCGGGTCGAGCCGCCGGGGGGTCAGGCGACCTGGGCGCTGCCTCCTGAGCGTGCCGCCCGGGCTACTTCGCGTGCCGCTCGCACGTAGTCCCGTACCAGTGGCCGTCGGTCGCCGGCGCGGCGGGCCAGGGCCAGGCGGCTGGGCGACAGCCCGTCGACGGGTCGGGTGACCACCCCGCCGAGGCTGATCAGGGGAGCGTTGCCGGCCGCCACCAGGCAGACGCCGCGGCCGTCCACCAGCGCCTCGTACGTCTCGTCCGTCCCGGCGATCTCGGCGCCGATGCGCGGCGGCCGGCCGCCGCGGGCGTCCAGGGCGAGCCAGTGGTCGCGCAGCGCCCCGGCGGCGGGCGGGAGCGCCAGGAACGGCTCGTCGAGCAGATCGGCGAAGTGCACCGTCTCCCGGGCGGCCAGCGGATGCGTCTCGGGCAGGGCGACCAGCCGCGGCTCCTCGGCGACCACCACGTGGACGTACCGGTCCTGGTCCGGAACCGGCAGCCAGACGAACGCCACGTCGACCGAGCCGTCCGCCAGCCCGGCGGTCGGGTCCTCCCAGCCGATCTGCCGCAGCCGGACCGTGGCCGCCGGGTGCGCCTGCGTGAACCGGGAGCGGATCGCCGGGAGCAGTCCGCCGCGGGCGGGGCTGGTGCTCATCCCGACGACCAGGGTCGCCGCCTGCTCGGTCTTGGCGCGCTCGACCGCGCCCGCGGCCTCGTCCCACGCGGCCAGCACCCGGCGGGCGTGCGGCAGCAGCGCCTCGCCCGCCGGGGTCAGCCGTACGCCCCGCGGTTCCCGCACGAACAGCGGTGCACCCAACTGCCGCTCCAGCGCCCGGATCTGCTTGCTGAGCGCGGGCTGGGACACGTACAGCCGCTCGGCGGCCCGCGTGAAGTGCAGTTCCTCGGCGACGGCGACGAAGTACCGCAGATCCCGCCCGTGCACGTCCATTACCAACGGCTGTCACGGCGGGTCTTGGACGGGCCAACGGTTTGGCGACAGCCTTGTGAGCGGCAGGAGTTGAGGAACGCACGTCAGGAGCTGACGATGAACAAGGTATGGCTGGTGACCGGTGCGAGCAGCGGACTGGGCCGGGCGATCACCGATGCGGCGGTCGGCGCCGGGGACGTGGTGGTCGCCTCCGCCCGCCGCACCGAGGCGCTGGCGGACCTGGTCGCGGCGCACCCCGACCAGGTGGAGGCGGTGGCCCTCGACGTCACGGACACCGCCGCCGCGGAGACGGTGGTACGGGACGTGGTCGAGCGGCACGGGCGGATCGACGTCCTCGTCAACAACGCGGGCCGCACCCACGTCGGCGCGGTCGAGGAGACGACCGAAGCCGAACTGCGCTCGCTGTTCGACGTGCACTTCTTCGGGCCGGCCGCCCTGGTGCGGGCCGCACTGCCGTCCATGCGGGCCCGCCGCTCGGGGGCCATCGTGCAGATGAGCAGCATGGGCGGGCAGATGTCGGCGCCCGGCTTCTCGGCGTACAGCGCCACGAAGTTCGCCCTGGAGGGGCTGTCGGAGGCCCTCGCGCCCGAGGTGCGGCCGCTCGGCATCAAGGTGCTGATCGTGGAGCCGGGCGCCTTCCGCACCAGCCTGATGGGCAACGCCGGGGCGAGCACACGGATCGAGGACTACGCGGCGACGGTCGGCGCGACCCGGGCGATGGTGGCCGGGGGCGACGAGCAGCAACCGGGCGACCCGGCGAAGGCCGCCGCCGCGATCCTCGCCGCCCTGGAGGCCGAGGAGACGCCCCTTCGGCTGCCGCTGGGCAACGACGGAGTGGACGCGGTGCTCGGGCACCTGGACCAGGTGCGGGCGGAGATCATGGCCTGGGAGAAGGTGACGCGGGCGACGGCGTTCGACGACTGACGCCGCCCAGGCCGACGGGCCAGGCGGGAACCCCGGTTGCGGCGCCGGCCGCCGGGCCTCCTCGGCGGCGGCCCGGCGCGGCGGGGGCGCGCTCCGGGTCGGTCGCCTCGGTGGTGCTGGTGGCAGTCGTGACGCTTTCGGGTGACGGGGGACGGCCCGTGCGGGGGCGCACGGAGGGGGCGGGAAGGGCTGGATCGTAAGCCGGCATCCGCATGGTGGGCGATCTGTTCACCTACTGGACATACAAGGCCTTCGGTCGCCCTGTCGGCCACCGGTGTGAAAACTTGATTGAGTACCCCGGACCGGCTTGCACATGCCTGCCTCGCGGGCCTTTTTTCGGCGAGCTGAGATGTTTCCGCGACGCTTTGTTCGCCGCAGGCCGACTGAGTTAACCTGCGACGGATTTTCTCATCCCGGCAGATCCGTGAACTGCGGAAATGCGGGGCGATGGGCGAGGCCCGGCACGGTTCCGAGTCCTCGGCGCGAGGACTCTTGGGGAGCGGAACGAGGTGCGCATGACCAGCAAGACGACCGAGGTTGTGGATCGGGGCCCGGGTGAGCGGGAGCTGCGGCGGCTTCTGGCCGGACTGACCGCCGTTCGGGACGGCGACTTCGGCACACGGCTGCCGTCCGACGGGGAGGGTCTGCTCGGCGACATCGCCACCGTCTTCAACGGCATGGTGGACCAGTTGTCCGTGTTCACCTCGGAAGTGACGCGCGTGGCGCGCGAGGTGGGCACCGAGGGCACGCTGGGCGGTCAGGCGGAGGTGCCGGGGGTCTCGGGCACCTGGGCCGACCTGACCGACTCGGTCAACGCCATGGCGGGCAACCTCACCACGCAGGTCCGTGACATCGCCCAGGTGGCGACCGCGGTGGCCAAGGGCGATCTGTCGCAGAAGGTCGACGTGCCCGCGCGCGGCGAGATCCTGCAGCTCAAGGAGACCGTCAACACGATGGTCGACCAGCTGTCGTCGTTCGCCGACGAGGTCACCCGCGTCGCGCGCGAGGTCGGCAGCGAGGGCCGGCTCGGCGGTCAGGCCCAGGTGCCCGGCGTCGCCGGTGTGTGGCGTGACCTGACCGACTCCGTCAACTTCATGGCGGGCAACCTCACCTCCCAGGTCCGCAACATCGCCCAGGTGACGACCGCGGTCGCCCAGGGCGACCTCTCCCAGAAGATCACCGTCGACGCCCGCGGCGAGATCCTCGAACTGAAGAACACCATCAACACGATGGTCGACCAGCTCTCCGCCTTCGCCGACGAGGTCACCCGCGTCGCCCGCGAAGTGGGCACCGATGGCCGGCTGGGCGGCCAGGCGGACGTCAAGGGTGTGAAGGGCACCTGGCGTGACCTGACCGACTCCGTCAACTTCATGGCGGGCAACCTCACCGCGCAGGTCCGCAACGTCGCCCAGGTGGCCACCGCGGTCGCCCAGGGCGACCTCTCCCAGAAGATCACCGTCGACGCCCGCGGCGAGATCCTCGAACTGAAGAACACCATCAACACGATGGTCGACCAGCTCTCCGCCTTCGCCGACGAGGTCACCCGCGTCGCCCGCGAGGTCGGCACCGAGGGCAACCTGGGCGGCCAGGCCATCGTCCGGGGTGTATCGGGCACCTGGAAGGACCTGACGGACAACGTCAACGTGATGGCGTCCAACCTGACGGGTCAGGTCCGCTCGATCGCCCAGGTCGCCACGGCCGTGGCGCGCGGCGACCTGTCGCAGAAGATCACGGTCGAGGCCAAGGGCGAGGTCGCGGCCCTGGCGGACGTCATCAACACGATGGTCGACACGCTGTCCGCGTTCGCCGACGAGGTCACCCGCGTCGCCCGCGAGGTCGGCACGGAGGGACGTCTCGGGGGTCAGGCGAACGTGCCGAACGTGGCGGGCACGTGGAAGGACCTGACGGACAACGTCAACTCGATGGCCAACAACCTCACCGGCCAGGTGCGCAACATCGCCCTGGTGACGACGGCGGTGGCGGGCGGCGACCTGTCGAAGAAGATCGACGTCGACGCCCGGGGCGAGATCCTGGAGCTCAAGACCACCATCAACACGATGGTCGACCAGCTGTCCTCGTTCGCCGCGGAGGTCACCCGTGTCGCCCGCGAGGTCGGCAGCGAGGGCCGGCTCGGCGGCCAGGCCGAGGTGGAGGGCGTCGAGGGCACCTGGAAGCGGCTGACGGAGAACGTCAACGAACTGGCCGGGAACCTGACCCGGCAGGTCCGCGCGATCGCCGAGGTCGCGAGCGCCGTCGCCGAGGGCGACCTGACCCGCTCGATCACCGTGGAGGCGTCGGGCGAGGTCGCCGAGCTCAAGGACAACATCAACACCATGGTCGAGTCCCTGCGCGAGACCACGCGGGCCAACCAGGAGCAGGACTGGCTGAAGACCAACCTGGCCCGGATCTCCGGCCTGATGCAGGGCCACCGGGAACTGCCCGTCGTCGCCGAGCTGATCATGGACGAGCTGACCCCGCTGGTCTCGGCCCAGTACGGCGCCTTCTACCTGGCGGAGGACACCGAGCGCGGCCCCGAACTGCGGCTGGTGGGCTCGTACGGCTATCCCGACGACGAGGAGCGGACCGCCCGCATCCCCTTCGGCCGCTCGCTGGTCGGACAGGCGGCGCGGGGCCGCCGCCCCATCAGCGTGGAGGACCTGCCGCCGGGCTATGTGACCATCTCCTCGGGGCTCGGGCAGGCGGTGCCGAGCGCCCTGGTGGTACTGCCCGTCGTGGTCGAGGACCAGGTCCTCGGCGTCATCGAGCTGGCCTCCGTCACCCGGTTCACCCAGATCCACCAGGACTTCCTGGCACAGCTGATGCCGACCATCGGTGTCAACCTCAACACCATCGTGGCCAACGCCCGCACCGACGAGCTCCTCGAGGAGTCCCAACGGCTGACCGCCGAGCTCCAGTCACGGTCCGAGGAGTTGCAGGTCCAGCAGGAGGAACTGCAGCGCTCCAACGCCGAACTGGAGGAGAAGGCGTCCCTGCTGGCCTCGCAGAACCGCGACATCGAGGCCAAGAACCTTCAGATCGAGCAGGCACGGCAGGAACTGGAGACCCGCGCCCAGGAGCTGGCGCTGGCCTCCAAGTACAAGTCGGAGTTCCTGGCGAACATGAGCCACGAGCTGCGCACCCCGCTGAACAGCCTGCTGATCCTCGCCCAGCTGCTCGCACAGAACCCGTCCCGCAACCTCACCCCCAAGCAGGTCGAGTACGCGGGCATCATCCACTCGGCGGGCTCGGACCTGCTCCAGCTGATCAACGACATCCTCGATCTGTCGAAGGTCGAGGCCGGCAAGATGGACGTCGCTCCCGAACGCGTCCCGCTGCGGAAGCTGCTGGAGTACGTCGAGGCGACGTTCCGGCCGATGACGACGCAGAAGAGCCTGGACTTCACGGTGGCCACCGCGCCGGGCACACCCGCCGACCTGCTCACCGACGACTCCAGGCTGCGCCAGATCCTGCGCAACCTGCTGTCGAACGCGGTCAAGTTCACCGAGCAGGGAAGTGTCGAGCTGCGCATCGAACCCGCCGCCGACCGGGAGGTGCCCGCGGGCGTCCACCGCGGTGGTCCCGTCGTGGCCTTCCGGGTGAAGGACACCGGCATCGGCATTCCCCGGCAGCAACTGGAGACGATCTTCGGGGCGTTCCAGCAGGCGGACGGGACGACGAGCCGCAAGTACGGCGGCACCGGCCTCGGCCTGTCGATCACACGGGAGATCGCCCATCTGCTCGGCGGCGCCGTCACGGTCGACAGCACGCCCGGTCAGGGCAGCACGTTCACGCTCTATCTGCCCGTCGCACGCGCCGACTTCGAGGAACTGGCGGACGGCGGCGGCCGGCGGGCGGAGCAGAAGCCGCAGGAGACGGTTCCCTCCGAGGCGGTGCCGGCGCCGCTCGCGGCCGCCGGCCCGAAGCAGGCGCCCGGGCAGCGCAGACGCCGCCTGCTGATCGTCGAGGAGCGCCCGCGCGGTCTGCTCACCCTCGTCGCGGAGAGCGCGGTCGCGGACATCGCGCAGGACGCCGGCGATCCGCGCGGGGCGATCGACATCATCACCGCCGCGGGGGCGCAGGATGCGGCGAGCGCGCTGGCCGCGGAACCCTGCCACTGTGTCGTTCTCGAACTCGGTAGGCCGGACGCCGAGGGCGCGCGCTTCCTGGACGCCATGCAGGGCGACTCCGCGCTGGCCAGTGTGCCGGTGCTCGTCCACACGGGGCACCGCGTGGACCTGGCCCAGGAGCAGTCCTTGCGGTCCCGTGCGGGGGGCCGGCCGCTGGACTTCCTGTCCAGCCTGGACGAACTGCGTGAACGCATCACGCTGCACCTGTCCGCCGAGGAACCCGGAGACGTACTGTCGCTGGTCCGCTCCGAGGAACCCCAGTACGCGGCCGGGCAGCCCGTGGACGACACCTTCCTCGGTCGCAAGGTGCTCGTGGTGGACGACGACGCGCGCAACCTCTTCGCGCTCAGCGGCATCCTCGAACTCCACGGCTTCCAGGTCCTGCACGCGGACAACGGCCGCAAGGGCATCGAGATGCTGCTCGCCCACCCGGACGTCGCGCTGGTTCTGATGGACGTGATGATGCCGGAGATGGACGGGTACGCCGCCACCGCCGAGATCCGCACCATGCCGCAGTACGCGGACCTGCCGATCATCGCGGTCACCGCGAAGGCGATGCCGGGCGACCAGGAGAAGAGCCTCGCGTCCGGCGCGAACGACTACGTGACCAAACCCGTCGACACCAACGACCTCATCGCCCGCGTCCGACGCTGGCTGCCCGTCTGAGGAAGGGACGCACCCGCCGTGCGCACCAGCCGACCGGGCGCCCACCGGCGCCGTCCCAGCCGAGGAACAGGCCAACCGTGAGCAATCCCCAGCAACCGCCCGAGCCGGAGGGCGTACGCGCTCCGGCCGGTGAACAGGCCGCCACCGAGCCGCGGGGCGGAGGGCCGGCCGCCGCTGAGCCGCGGAGCGGGAGCCCGGCTGCTGCCGAGCCACCTGGCCGGATGGCAGCAGCCGCCGAGCCGCTCGATCCGGCGCCGGCCGCCGCCCAGCCGCTCGGTCCGACGGCGGCTGGCACCGGGGCCGTGGCCGAGGCCGAGGCCCTGGCCGGCCCCGTTCCGGTCGGCGGTCACCCGGGCGAGGCCGAGGCCGCCGACGAGGACGGGCGCGGGCAGACGTCGCCCGTCGGCAGGCTCGCCGCGACCGTGGAGCGGCTGCGTCGCGAGGTGCGGGCGGCGCAGGCGGAGGCGGACGGGCGTGCCCTGATCGAACTGGCCAAGGGCATCCTGGTCGAGCGGCTGGGATGCGGGCCGGCGCAGGCCGCCAGGCAACTCGCCGAGCTGGCCAAACAGGCGGGTGTGACCCCGCTCGAATTCGCCGTCGAGGTCATCAACCAGGCCTCCCGTGACCGGCTCTCCGAGGTGGCCGCCGCCTTCCTCGCGATCACGACGGACTCCGCGGACTCGGCGGCCTCCGACGAGGCGGGTGGTCCGCCTGCGAACCGGTCCTCCGTCGTACGGCTGCGCGCCGCCGAGAGCGGTGCGCTGGCCGCCCACGACACCCAGGCCGTCGCCGACTCCCTGCTGGAGCACGCCCTCACGCCGCTCGGCGCGGTGGCCGTGGCCATCTGGGCCGTGGGGTCGGACGGTTCCCTCAGCCTGGCGGGCAGTGCGGGGTTCTCATCGGCGGAGGCGGGCCGCTGGCGGTATGTGCCCCCGGGCGTGGCCACCGTGGCGCGCCGCGGTCTGGCCGAGCGCGCGGGGCACTGGATCGGCTCCCTGTCCGAGACGGGCCTGCCCTCCATCGGCCAGCACCTCTACCCGGACGGCGGCAGGGTCGCCGTTCCCGCCGGCACCGGCGGGCGGATCCACGGAGTGCTGGAGATCGTCTGGCCCGCGCCGCTGGGACCGCAGCCACCGCAGATCGTCCGTCAGGTCAAGGCCCTGGCCGAACTGTGCGCCCACACCCTGGAGACCTACGCCCTCCAGTACCCCGACGGCGTCCCGATGCCCGGGGTCCTGCCGCACGTCGCCGAGCTGATGGACCTGGCCGACGGGCTCCACGACCCCGCCCTGGTGCTCGTGCCGCACCTGGACGGCAGCGGGGAGCTCGTCGACTTCCGCATCCAGCACGTGAACAGCCGCTTCCTCGACCCCGCCGGCCGGCCGCGCGGCGTCGTCAACGGTGCCCTGCTGCTGGAGGCGTACCCGCTGGCCGCCGGCGAGAGCGAGCTGTTCGACCGGATCGAGCGCGTATACGCCACCGGGGAGCCGTTCCGCGCCCACCGGATGAGGCTCACCGCCCTGGTGGACGACGTCCCGCTGGCGGCGGTCGCCGACATCAACATCACCAGGCACGTCGGCAACGTCCTGCTCATCTGGCGCGTCGAGGACGAGACGGCACGCCTGGCGAGCCTGCTCCAGCACGCCCAGCGCCTCGGCCGGATCGGCGGCTTCGAGGAGAACCTGCTCACCGGCGAGATCACCTGGAACGGGCAGCTGTACAGCCTCTACGGCAAACCCACCTCGAGCGCCCCGGCGTCGCTGGAGGACCTGCCCGCGCACGCCCATCCCGACGACGCCGTCGCCATCGGCAGGTTCCTGCGCACCCTGCTCCACCACCGGCGTCCCGCGTCCACGGCCTTCCGTCTGCAGCGCCCCGACGGCGTGACGCGCCACATCCGCGTGGTGGCCGAGCCGGTGCTCGACTCCGACGGCCGGCCGTTCGTCGTCCGCGGCGCCTACCAGGACATCTCCGCCCACCACTGGACGGAGGTCGCGCTCGCCGCCACTCGTGACCAGCTCGCCCACACCGAGCAGCAGGCGAGCGAACGCAACCGGCTCACCCTCCAGCTCCAGCACGCCATCATGCCCCCGGCGCAGGCGCCGCTGGAGGCTCCCGGCCTGCAGGTGGCCGTACGCTACCGGCCCGCGGAGACGGAACAGCTGGTCGGCGGCGACTGGTACGACGCGGTCGTGCTGCCGTCCGAGCTGGTGCTGCTGTGCGTGGGCGACGTGGCCGGACACGGCATAGAGGCGGCCACCAGCATGGTCGTGCTGCGCAACGCGCTGCGGGGGCTCGCCGTGACGGGCGCCGGCCCCGGCCAGTTGCTGTCCTGGCTCAACATGGTGGCCCACCATCTGACCGGCGCGGTCACCGCCACGGCGGTCTGCGGCCTGTACGACCCGGCTCGCCACACCCTGCGGTGGGCCAGGGCGGGCCATCTCCCGCCGGTCCTGGTGCGGGGCGCCGAGGCCGCGCCGCTGCCCCTGGTGAAGGGGCTGCTGCTGGGCGCCGTGCCCGAGGCGACGTACGAGGAGCACGAGGTCCAGCTGGCCGTCGACGACACCCTGCTGATGTACACGGACGGGCTGATCGAACGCCGTGACCGTTCCGTGGAGGAGTCGCTGGCGCAGCTGCTGACGGCCGCGCGCACGGTGTCCCCCACACTGGACCAGCAGCTGGACCGCCTGCTCACCTACAGCAAGTCGGACACGGACGACGACACCTGCATCGTGGGCATCCGCGTTGCCTGACGGGTGTACGACGGAGACCCGGGATGCCCGCGTGCCGGACGGCCCCGGGGGCCCACCCGCCCTTCGACTAGCGTCATGACATGACCAGCAACACCACTCCCACCCTCGCCGAGGCGCTGGCCGCCGGAACCCTCGTCCTGGACGGCGGCATGTCGAACCAGCTCGAGTCGGCCGGGCACGACCTGAGCGACGAGCTGTGGTCGGCACGGCTGCTCGCGGAGCGGCCGCAGGCGATCACGGAGGCGCACCTCGCGTACTACGAGGCGGGCGCGGACGTGGCGATCACGTCCAGCTACCAGGCGACGTTCGAGGGCTTCGCGAAGCGCGGCATCGACCGCGACCGAGCGGCCGCGCTCCTCTCCCTCAGCGTCGGACTGGCCCGCGAGGCGGCAGCACAGGCACGGGAGAAGGGCGTCACGCGTCCGCTGTGGGTGGCGGCGTCCGTCGGCCCGTACGGGGCGATGCTCGCGGACGGCTCCGAGTACCGGGGCCGCTACGGCCTCACGGTCGCCGAGCTGGAGGCCTTCCACCGCCCGCGCCTGGAGGTGCTCGCGGCGGCCGGCCCGGACGTCCTGGCGCTGGAGACGATCCCGGACACGGACGAGGCCGCCGCACTCCTGCGGGCCGTGCGCGGCCTGGGCGTCCCCGCCTGGCTGTCGTACAGCGTCTCCGGCGACCGCACGCGCGCGGGCCAGCCCCTTCAGGAGGCGTTCGCCCTGGCAGCCGAGGCGGACGAGGTGATCGCGGTGGGCGTGAACTGCTGCGCGCCCGAGGACGTGGACGGCGCGATCGCGACGCCGGCACGGGTCACCGGCAAGCCGGTGGTGGTCTATCCCAACAGCGGCGAGTCCTGGGACGCCGAGGCCCGAGCCTGGGACGGCCGCTCGACGTTCAGGACGTCGGAGGTGACCGGTTGGCGCGAGGCCGGGGCGCGGCTGATCGGGGGCTGCTGTCGGGTGGGACCGGAGGGGATCGGGCGGATCGCGGGGGCGTTGGGGGCCAGGGCATGAACCCGCGTGAAAGACCCGCGTGAACAAGACATCGGTCTGTGGCCCCGTTGACCGACGTGACCGACGCCTCGGTCCATCGACCCCGTTGAACCGTCACTGCCGCCCCGCCCCGCCCGGACGCCGCAGTCGCCGTACCACCGATTGCGGCACCGCGCCCCGCCGTGCCGCCCCGTCTCCCTGTGCGAGGGGCGGCTCCGGGCGGATGCGGGCCGCCTCCCACAGTGCCATCTCCGTGTCGCGGGGGCCGTACGCCAGCGGCTCCCCGTCCCCGCCGAAGATCCGCACCGGGTGCCTGGCGTCCCACGCCGGCCAGCCCGGGTCGCCGTCCGTCGCGAAACGCACCCATGCCCCGTGCATCTCGCGGGCCAGGGCGCGCGGGGCGTTCGGCCCCGCCAGTTTCGCCGACTCCGGGACCTCCGCGCTGTCGAAGACGAAGCCCAGCTCCAGGGCGTGGCAGGCGCCCAGGCCGGGAACGTTGGAGCGCCAGGCGAACTCGTAGACGTACGTGGGCGCGTGGCCGGCGCGGGCGTCGGCCACGCGGTGCAGGGGGTGGCGGAGCAGGTGGTCCGTCACCATCTGGCCCACCACGTCGGAGACGGGCGCGTCCGGGTGGGCGGTGCGGTAGCCGCGCGGGACCTCGGGGCCGCAGTGGCAGCGGGCCATCGCGCCGGCCACGGCGACCGGGCCCAGGCGGTCGATGCGTTCGGCCAGGCCGGTGGGGGCCAGCCAGAGGCGGTACTCCTCGCTGGTCCAGCCCATCAGCAGGGGTACGTCGCGGGCGGCGCCGTCCAGCAGGGCCTCCAGCGGGTCGCGCGGTACCAGGTCGCCGTCCACGACGATCCCGAAGGCGGGGCCGCCGAGGATCGGGCTCGCCCGGCGGCCCATCTCCGCCTGCGCCTCGGCCAGCACCGTACGGTCCACCGCGGCGAACGCCGTCGCCGTCGCCGTCACCTTCAGCCTCACCGCCATGCGCCGCACCAGGCGCCGTACCTTCTCCCGTTCGGTGGCCTCCGGCGGCCCGCTCTGCAGCACCGCCCGCCCGAACAGCCCCCGGGCGCGGGGGCTCGCCAGCAGCGCGCCGATGCTGATCGCGCCCGCCGACTCGCCGAAGACGGTCACCCGGTCCGGGTCGCCGCCGAACTCCGCGACGGCCTCCTGCACCCACTCCAGCGCGGCGAGTTGGTCGCGCAGCCCGGGGTTGGGCGGAGCGTCCGGGAAGAGGCCGTAACCCTCGACTCCCAGGCGGTAGTTGAAGGAGACGAAGACCACGCCGTCACGGGCGAAGGCGCTGCCGTCGTACACGGGCACGGCCGACGAGCCCCGGGTCAGGGCGCCGCCGTGGATCCACACCATCACCGGCAGCCGGGCCCCGGCAACCGGCTCCGGCGTCCACACGTTGAGGTTCAGGCAGTCGTCCCCGGCGACCACCGGGTCGGACAGATAGCGGGCGAAGGCCTCCGAGTACGGCGGTTTCGGCGGCGTCGGCCCGAACGCGCCCGCGTCGCGCACCCCGTCCCACGGCTGGGGCGGCACCGGCGGGCGGAAGCGGTGGGGGCCGAAGGGCGCGGCGGCGTACGGGATGCCGCGGAAGACGGCGACCCCGTGCTCGTACCGGCCGCGCACAGCCCCGTAGGGGGTGCGGACCACGGGGTCCGCAGGGTGCGCCGGGCTCAGGGTCACGTCGTCCACAGGGTCCATCCGGCCTCTCCTCACCGCGGGGGCTGCCCACATCAGATGACTTCCCCCGTTCGCGACACCGCGCATCCGGTGTCTTCCACCGCAACTCACCACGGCCTTAATGTAGAAAGCGCTTGCCATGAATGGTTGCCGTCAACGGAGTTCCAGGGCCCCCCGCGACGGCGCTGCGGCTGCTGGTGCGCATGATGGCCGGCGCACGGCCGGAGGGCACCCGCACCGAACTGTCGACACGGCTGGTGGAACGGGCCAGCACGGCGCCACCACGCCGCTACTCCGCCTGAGCCGCCCAACGGATGCCGCCGAGGAGGTGGGCGCGGAAGTCGGGGTCCTGGTACGCCTGCGAGGCGTGTCCGAGTGCCGTGTAGAAGACCCGGCCCGCGCCCTGCTCACGGCACCAGGCGAGCGGATGGTCGGCGCCCATGCCGCCGCCCTCGTACGACGACTCGTCGGCGGAGACGAGCACCCGGACCGAATCACGGGGATTGGTACGAAAGTCGTACCACTCGTCCGTGAACTCCCAGACGGCGGGCAGGTGCCGCGTCGCCGGATGACCGCGGTCCTCGACGACAGCCTTGCCCGGCTGGTACGCGGGGTGCCGGTCGAACCAGGCGCCCAGCACTTCGCCGTAGTACGGCCAGTCGTACTCGGTGCAGGCGGCCGCGTGCACGCCGACGAAACCGCCGCCGTCCCCCAGGTACGCCATGAACTGTGTCCGCCCCGCCGGGGTCAGCACCTCACCGCTGGTGGAGAGGAAGACGACCGCGCCGTACGCGCCGAGGGGAGCCTCGAAGACCCCCGGGTCCTCGGTGGCGTCGACCCCGAAACCGTGCGCGGCCCCGAGGTCGCGTACGGCGGCGACGGCATCGGGGATGGAATCGTGGCGGTAGGCGGTGGTGCGGGAGTACACGAGCACGCGGAACGGCATGGCACCGAGCCTAGGCGTGTGGCGAGGCCGTCCCAACAGCAGGCGAGCACCGAAACTTTCGGCCTCCGGGGACCTGTCCGATTCCTTCAAGACCCGCCCCCGATCGCCCGCCTAGCGTGGCCGCATGACTCCACGATTCGATGTGACCGGCCTCGTCGTCTCCGACCTGGCCGCCTCCCTCACCTTCTACCGCCGTCTCGGGCTCGTCTTCCCCGAGGGTGCCGAGGAGCTGCCGCACGTCGAGGCGGAATTGCCCGGTGGGCTGCGGTTCGCTCTGGACCCCGAGGAGACCGTGCGGTCCTTCCACCCCGGGTGGCGGCCGCCCGTCGGCGGCGGACGTGTCTCGCTCGCCTTCCGTTGCGGCTCCCCCGCCGAGGTGGACGGCGTCCACGAGGACCTGGTGGGCGCCGGGTACCACGGCGAGCTCAAGCCGTGGGACGCGGTGTGGGGGATGCGGTACGCGGTCGTGCACGACCCCGACGGCAACGGGGTGGACCTGTTCGCGGACCTATCCCCGCGCCAGTAGGTCCCCGAGCGGCATCCCCGCCAGATCCCGCACGTCCCGGGCCAGATGCGCCTGGTCGGCGAAGCCCGAGCGGGCCGCGGTCTCGGCGAACGGCACCCCCGAGCGGGCCAGCGCCAGGGCGCGTTGCAGCCGCAGCACGCGGGCCAGGGTCTTCGGCCCGTAGCCGAACGCGGCGAGCGAGCGGCGGTGCAACTGGCGTGCGCTCAGCCCGAGGGCGTCGGCGGTGGCGGCGACCGGACGGCCCGAGCCGAGTGACGCGACCAGCGCGCCGAGCAGCGGGTCGGGGTCCGAGGAGCGGGCGGCGCGCTCCAGGGCGATCTCCTCCAGCGCCGTGGCGGGGTCGGCGGCGGCGTCCACGCGGCCGGTCAGCCGGCGCACCTCGGCCGCGGGCCACAGGTCGGCCAGCTCGACGCGCCGGTCACGCAGTTCCTGGGCGGGGACGCCCAGGTAGGCGGGTGCGGTGCCCGGGTGGAAACGGACGCCGGCCCAGCGGACGGGCGGGCCCCCCGGGCGGTGCGCGCGCGTGTCGGGGCCGGCGACCAGGAGCCTGCCCTCGGTCCACAGCAGGTCCATGCAGCCGTCGGGCAGCACCGGCCATCCGGCGGCGGAGGGCAGGTTGGTCCATACGACGGCGCCCGGGAGCCGGGACGACCGCTCGGCGTACCCGGCGGTCGCGAAGCCTCGGTCGACAGCCACGCCCCTCAGGCTATGCCGGCGCTCAGTCCGCCGGTCCCTCCCTCTTCTGCGGGTGGATCTGGCCGCTGCGCACCTGCGTGCGCAGACGGGAGGTGACGTCCTCCGGGGGCAGGAAGCGGGACCAGCGTTCCGGGAACTCCGAGGGCATGTCCGGGTCGTCCGGGTCATCGGGGTCGACCGCGCGGGCCGCGGCGGCGCGGGCCATGTACTCGGCGGCCTGCTCCGCGCGCAGCCGCTCGTTCGCCTCGCGGGCCGCCGCCGTCGCCGCGGCCGGCCACACGCGGTCGATCGCGGCGTTGACGGCGGCGCCCACCAGGACGGCGAAGGCGGACACGCCGATCCACAGCAGGACGGCCACGGGGGCGGCCAGCGAACCGTAGATGGTGGGGCCCTCGACCGTGTGCGTCAGGTAGATGCGCAGCAGGAAGCTGCCCAGCACCCACATCGCGAGGGCGACCAGGGCTCCCGGCACGTCCTCCACCCACGGTGAGCGCACGGGGACGGACACGTGGTAGAGCGTGGTCAGGAACACGATCGACAGGACGATGACCACCGGCCAGTACAGGACCTGCACCACGGTCGTCGACCAGGGCACGACGTTCACCACCGCGTCCGGGCCCGCCACCATCAGCGGCAGCGCGACCGAGCCGATCAGCAGCGCCACGATGAACAGCACGAACGCCAGCAGCCGGGTCTTCACGATGCCCCGGGTGCCGTCGAGCCCGTACATCACCGTGATCGTGTCGATGAAGACGTTCACCGCGCGGGAGCCGGACCACAGGGCGAAGAGGAAACCGATGGAGACGACGTCGGGCCGGCCGGCCTTGAGCACGTCGTGCAGGATCGGCTGGGCGATCTCCTTGACGCCCCGGTCGGACAGCACCGTGCGGGACGCGTCCAGGATGTTGTTCTGCAGGCTCTGGATGGTGTCGGTCCCGGTCCAGTGGTCGACGTAGCCGAGCAGTCCGACCAGGCACAACAGCAGCGGCGGCACGGAGAGCAGGGTGAAGAAGGCCGCCTCGGCGGCCAGCCCCAGGACGCGGTACTCCATGCACGAGTTGACGATGTCCTTCAGCAGCAGCCAGGCGGTCCTGCGCTTGGAGACGTTCCGGTAGAGGGCACGCGCCCGGTGGAGACGGCCGGGCGGCCGCTCGGAGGTTTCACTTGCTGCTGGCTGCACGCCCTAACGGTAGCCGCCGCCCGGGCCCCCACTCACCCCGCAGGGGGGCGGGCCCGGTGTGGCGCACACCCTCGGCGATACGGGTGACCGATCGCGTACCGAGGGGTAGGTTCGCCCCATGGCAGCCAGCACGCACACCGTGACCAATCAGGCTCCGCCGCTGGTCGGATATGACGTCTTCGCCGCTGATCGTGCCCTCGTGGAGGCCGTCGAGCGGCATCTTGACCCCGCGCTCCTGGACGAGGTGCGCGCCGAGCTGTCGGGGCTCGGGCTCAGCGCGGGCTCCGCGCAGGTGCAGGAGTGGGGGGCACAGGCCAACGAGAACCCACCCAAGCTGCGGACCCACGACCGCTACGGCAACCGCATCGACGAGGTGGAGTTCCACCCGTCCTGGCACCGCCTCCTCGGCAAGGGCGTCGCCGCGGGGCTGACCGCGGCCTGGACGCGGCCGGGCGGGCATGTGCGCCGGGCAGCGGCGTTCGTGATCTGGAGCCAGGTGGAGGCGGGCAACGGCTGCCCGCTGTCGATGACGCACGCCGCCGTGCCCGCGCTGCGCACGGATCCCGCCCTCGCCGCCGAGTGGGAGCCCCGGCTGACCTCGCTGGTCTACGACCGGGGGCTGCGCCCGGCCGCCGAGAAGGCCGGCGTGATCTTCGGGATGGGCATGACGGAGAAGCAGGGCGGCAGCGACGTACGCGCCAACACGACGACGGCCCGGCCGCTCGCCGAGGACGGCACGTACGAGCTGACCGGCCACAAATGGTTCTGCTCGGCGCCCATGTCGGACGGGTTCCTGATGCTGGCGCAGGCCCCGGGAGGGCTGACCTGCTTCCTGGTGCCGCGGGTGCTCGAGGACGGCACGCGGAACGTGTTCATGATCCAGCGGTTGAAGGACAAGCTCGGCAACCGGTCCAACGCCTCCAGCGAGGTCGAGCTCGACGGCACCGGGGCGCGCCGGGTCGGCGAGGAGGGGCGCGGGGTGCGCACCATCATCGAGATGGTGGCGGCGACCCGGCTCGACTGCGTCCTCGGCTCGGCGTCGTTGATGCGGCAGGCGGTGGTGCAGGCGATCCACCACTGCACCTATCGGGAGGCGTTCGGCGGGCGGCTCCTGGACAAGCCGCTGATGCGCAACGTGCTCGCGGATCTGGCCCTGGAGTCGGAGGCGGCGACGGTGCTGGGGCTGCGGCTGGCGGCGGCGTACGACGACGGGAGCGAGCGGGAGCGGGCGTTCCTCAGGCTCGCGGTGCCGGCCGCCAAGTACTGGGTGACCAAGCGGTGCACGCCGGTGGTGACGGAGGCCGCCGAGTGCCTCGGCGGCAACGGCTACGTCGAGGAGTCCGGCATGCCCCGGCTGCTGCGCGAGTCGCCGCTCAACTCCATCTGGGAGGGCGCGGGCAATGTGCAGGCGCTCGACGTGCTGCGCGCGCTCCAGCGTGAGCCGCACGCCCTGGAGGCCTTCCTCCAGGAGGTAGGCCGGGCGCGCGGCGCGGACCACCGTCTGGACGGCGCGATCAAGAACCTGCTCACCGAACTCGCCGACCTGGAGGGCGTCGAGGCCCGGGCGCGCCGCCTGGTGGAGCGGATCGCGCTGGTGCTCCAGGGGGCGCTCCTTGTGCAATACGCGCCCCCGGAGGTCGCGGACGCCTTCTGTGCCTCACGCCTGGGCGGCGACTGGGGCACGGCGTTCGGCACTCTGCCGCACACCCTGGATCTGGCCACGGTGGTCGAGCGGGCGCGGCCGGTCGCCTGAGGTGCTCCTGCCGTGGGGATCGATGGCGGCGGGGGTGGTGCTGCGCCGACTCGGCACCACCCCCGCCTGCCGGCCCCGTTCAAGGAGCGCGGACGCCGCCCGAGCGGCGTCGCACAAGTTTCAACCACGGCTTGGCCCTTCGCCAGGGTTGCACAGGGTTGCAACCCGCGCCCGCTCTGGCCGGACTTCCCCCCTCCGCCGGCCGTGGACGGCAGTATGAGACCCACCGTCGACACGGGCCGGGGGACGCCCTCCGGCCGGAATCCGTCGACGGGGACGGACAACCTTGGGGGAGGTTTCCAGTGGCGTATTCGGCCAGAGAGGTCACGCGGCTCGCCGCCCTGGACGTCGGGCAGGCGGCGCGCCTGCTCAACGAGGTGCGCAGCGCGACGCTCGCGGGGCAGCACGCTCCCGTCCCGCCGCGTCCGGTGATCGAGGCGTCCTGGGGGCGGATGCTGCGCCGCGGCGTCGACCCCGACAACGACGTCCGTGCCGACCCGCTGGGCCGTGACGAGATCGAGCGCCGCCGCCGGGACTCCCCGCTGCGGCAAGTGCTGCCGGTGCTGCGCGAGGGCCTGCTGTCGGTGGCGGACGTCGCGCACCACATCATGGTCGTCGCGGACGCGGACGGGCGGATCCTGTGGCGCGAGGGAAGCGCGCCGGTGCTGCGCAAGGCGGACGGGCTGGGCTTCGAGCCGGGCGCGGACTGGGGCGAGGGGGTCGTCGGCACCAACGGCGTGGGGACCCCGACGGTGACCCGGCGACCCGTACAGGTGTTCGCATCCGAGCACTTCGTACGCTCCCACGCCTCCTGGACATGCACCGGCGCCCCGATCACGGACCCGCGCGACGGCCGGCTGATCGGGGTTGTGGACGTGAGCGGCCCGCTGGAGACGATGCATCCGGCGACGCTCGCGTGGGTGGAGTCGGTGGCCCGGCTCGCGGAGGCCCGGCTGCGGGAGGCGCATCTGAACGCGCTCGAGAGGCTGCGCGCGGTGGCGGCGCCGCTGCTCGCGCGGCTCGGCGGCCGGGCGGTGGCCGTGGACAAGGACGGCTGGACGGCGGCGGTGACCGGGATGCCGTACACAGGCCGGGTGGCGCTGCCCGCGTCGCTCGGGCCCGGCCGCTGTCTGCTGCCGGCGCTGGGCCCCTGCACGGTGGAGCCGCTGCCGGGCGGCTGGCTGATCCGCGCCGCGGACGCGCCCGCGCCCGCGCAGGTGACTCGGATCGTCCTGGACGTCTCGCATCCGCGCCGCTGCTCGGTGACGGTCTTCGGGGACACGGGCTCCTGGGCCCATGAACTCAGCCCCCGGCACGCGGAACTGCTGTACCTGCTGGCCCTGCACCGCGAGGGCCGCACGGCCGCGGCCCTGGCGTCCGACCTGTTCGGCGACCCGGCCCGCACGGTCACGGTCCGCGCCGAGATGTCCCGGGTACGGCGGTATCTGGGGGCGTTCCTGGAACACCGGCCGTATCGTTTCCGCGAGTCGGCGGAGGTGGACCTGCTCCTCCCGGACGACCCGAACGACCTGCTGCCGCACTCGACGGCGCCGGGGGTGGTGAGAACCCGGCGCACCCGAACGTGGGGATAACCCTGCTTTTCCCGGGTCTTCGGCCGGTCCCCCATCCGTCTGCCGTAGCATCCCTCCTTACAGGCCACCCCACCCGCTCCTGCAGTCAACGCACGGACCGCGAGGAGCAGTTGGCCTACGCCGGGAGGTCGTATGAAGCACCGTGGCAGGCACCGCCGCAGGCGCCGGGGGCGCGCGCTGCGGGCGACGCTGGCCGGCACCGCGCTGGCGCTGACCGCCGCCGCCACGCTGATCAGCACCTCGCAGGCCGCGGGCGGCGACAACCCCGGGAGCCTGACCCGTGTCACCTCGGCGGCCGAGACGGCGAAACTCCGCCTCCACGAGGACCTCACCGACCACCGCGCCCTCGACACGCTCACCCGCGCGATGGGCGGCGCCGTCGACGTCCACGGCGTCCTGTCCTCCGCCGACCGCACCATGCGGGACCGGTCCGCGTGCGACGCCGCCGAGACCGCCGCGCTGCCCGTGCGGCCGGCCGCCACGCGCGCGTACTGCTGGGACGACGACGACGCGACGACCACGCAGTGGGTGCCGCGGTCCGTGACCACCTCGGGGGACGCCGAGGCCGACGGCCTGTGGGGCCCGGACCGGGTCGTCCTGTCCGGCTGGACGCACCACGACCGCCCCGGCGGCCCGGCCGCCGAGCGGGGACTCGCCCGGGTCGCCTTCGTCGACGCCGACGACCCCTACCGCCTCGCCTACCGCTGGGTCCTGCTGGTCGCTCCGCGCGCCGGTGGCCAGGACTTCGCCGCCGTCCGCACCGGCCTGTCCGGCATGGTGTGGTACCGGGACAAACTGTTCGTCACCGCACGCGACTCGCTCCTGGTCTTCGACCTGCACCGGATCCTGCGCGCGAACGTCGACAGCGCCGCGATGGGACGGGGCGACGGCGGCTACGCGGCGGACGGCTACCAGTACGTGCTGCCGACGGTCGGCTCCTACCGGCTGACCGGAGGCCCCTGTTCGGCGGCCGACGACCACGGGGTGCCCTGCTTCTCCACGCTCTCCCTCGACCGCACCACCATCCCGGCCAGCCTGGTGGCGAGCGAGTCGCTGCGCCCCGGGGGCGGCGGGCGGGCGGCCCGGGTGTGGCGGTACGCGTTCAGCACCGCGCCCGGCCGCGCGGGCCTGCTCGCCACGGACGCCCACGGCGACGTCAGGGCGACGGAGGCCTACGAGACGGCGGCGGCCGGGGTGCAGGGCGTACTGTCGCACCGGCGCGACGGAGCGGCGCGGACCGACTGGTACGTCGACCGCGCGCCCTCGGTCGGCGGCCGGCACGGCACGCTGTGGCAGCAGACCACCTCCGGCGCGCGGACGGCCACCTGTGCGGCCGACGGGACCCACGCCTGCTGGGGCCGGCACACCGCGTCCCTGTCGTACTGGCGGGAGACGGGCGAGTTGTGGACGCTCACGGAGGGCGCGGCGAGCGACGACGGATCGGGGCCGGCCGACGGGCGGGTGCTGTACGCGGTGCCCCTGGACGCGGTGGACGACGCCCTGAAGTAGCGCGCCGACCGGCGGGGCGGGGCGCCGGGGCCCTTTGTCGTACCGCTCGGCGTCGTGATTCCCTGACCGCATGAGCAGCATGACCGTGACCACGTGGTCCCTGGAGCAGACTTCCCCGAGCGATCTGCTGCCCGCCGCGGGCCCCGAGGGCGATGTCCGGATCGTCCGTGCCGAGGTGCCGTCGCCGGAGTTCAGCCGGTTCCTGTACGCGTCGGTCGGCGGGGACATCCGCTGGATCGACCGGCTCGGCTGGACGTACGCGCGCTGGCAGGAGCACCTGAACCGGCCGGGCGTGGAGACCTGGGTCGCCTACGACCGGGGCACGCCCGCGGGATACGTCGAGTTGGAGCCGCAGGACGACGGGGTCGTGGAGATCGTCTACTTCGGGCTGCTGCCGGCCTTCCGGGGCCGGCGGATCGGCGGGCACCTGCTGTCGTACGGGACCGCCCGCGCCTGGGACCTCGCGGACCGCTGGCCGCGGCGGACGCCGACGAAGCGGGTGTGGCTGCACACGTGCAGCCTGGACGGGGAGCACGCGATGGAGAACTACCGCCGCCGCGGGTTCCGGCTGTTCGACACCAAGGCCGAGGAGCAGGCGGAGGTTGCCGCCCCGGGCCCCTGGCCAGGGGCGCACGCTCTCTGACCTGCGCGGACGCGAGCGCGTCCGGCTGATGTGACCGACAACACCCTTGTCCCACATCGCGGGACAAGGGTGTCCGCATGATGGACAAAGCTGGACTGTGTCCAGATCGCCATGACACGCTTCCGTCATGTCTGGAACTGGAATTGCCTTGGTGAGTCGACGGCACGTCGATCTCGGCCGCATGTCCAGCGCCATCTGTCCGGCGAGCTGACAGCCTCCAGCCAGCCCGGTTTCTCCCTTTTCCACCCTCGCGCAAGGACGCGCACGTCTTCCCGTGTGCCCGCGCGCAGAGCCGCTCTCCTGCCTGTCCCGAAGGACGTACCCACCATGGCCGCCTCCCCGCAGAATCCCGCCACGCCCCGCCGCAAGGTGAGCCGTCACCGTGGCGAGGGTCAGTGGGCCGCAGGTCACTTCACCCCGCTCAACGGCAACGAACAGTTCAAGAAGGACGACGACGGTCTCAATGTGCGGACACGCATTGAGACGATCTACTCCAAGGCGGGCTTCGACTCCATCGACCCCAACGACCTGCGCGGCCGCATGCGCTGGTGGGGCCTGTACACCCAGCGCAGGCCCGGGATCGACGGCGGCAAGACCGCGATCCTGGAGCCGGAGGAGCTTGACGACAAGTTCTTCATGATGCGGGTCCGCATCGACGGCGGAGCGCTCACCACCCGGCAACTGCGCGTCATCGGCGAGATCTCGCAGGAGTTCGCGCGCGGCACCGCCGACATCACCGACCGGCAGAACGTCCAGTACCACTGGATCCAGGTCGAGGACGTGCCCGAGATCTGGAACCGCCTGGAGGCCGTCGGCCTGTCCACGGTCACCGCCTGCGGTGACACCCCCCGTGTGATGATCGCCTCCCCGGTCGCCGGCATCGCCGAGGACGAGATCATCGACGCCACCCCGGCGCTGGAGGAGATGAAGCGCCGCGTCCTGAACAACAAGGCGTATTCGAACCTCCCCCGGAAGTTCAAGACCGCCATCTCGGGCTCGCCGCTCCTCGACGTGGTCCACGAGATCAACGACGTGGCGTTCGTCGGCGTACGGCACCCCGAGCACGGGCCGGGCTTCGACGTGTGGGTCGGCGGCGGTCTGTCCACCAACCCCAAGCTGGGCGTGCGCCTGGGCGCGTGGGTGTCGCTGGAGGAGGTCCCGGACGTCTACGAGGGCGTCCTGTCGATCTTCCGTGACTACGGCTACCGGCGGCTGCGCAACCGGGCCCGTCTGAAGTTCCTCGTCGCCGACTGGGGCGCGGAGAAGTTCCGCCAGGTGCTCCAGGACGAGTACCTCAAGCGGAAGCTGGTCGACGGTCCCGCTCCCGAGCAGCCCGTGCAGCAGTGGCGCGACCACGTCGGCGTCCACCGCCAGAAGGACGGCCGCTACTACGTCGGTTTCGCCCCGCGCGTCGGCCGCGTCGACGGCACCACGCTCACGAAGATCGCCGACCTCGCGGAGGCGCACGGCTCCGGCCGGGTCCGCACCACCGTCGAGCAGAAGATGATCATCCTCGATGTCGAGGAGGGGCAGGTCGACTCCCTGGTCGACGGCCTGGAGGCGCTCGACCTCACGGCCAGGCCGTCCTCGTTCCGGCGCGGCACCATGGCCTGCACCGGCATCGAGTTCTGCAAGCTCGCCATCGTCGAGACCAAGCAGCGCGGTTCCTCGCTCATCGACGAACTGGAGCGGCGCCTGCCGGACTTCGACGAGCCGATCACCATCAACCTCAACGGCTGCCCGAACGCCTGCGCCCGTATCCAGGTCGCGGACATCGGTCTCAAGGGCCAGCTGGTCCTCGACGACAAGGGCGAGCAGGTCGAGGGCTACCAGGTGCACCTGGGCGGCGCGCTCGGCCTGGAGGCCGGGTTCGGCCGCAAGGTCCGCGGTCTGAAGGTCACCGCGGAGGAGCTGCCGGACTACATCGAGCGGGTCCTCAAGCGCTACCAGGCGGAGCGCGAGGACGGCGAGCGGTTCGCGACCTGGGCCGCCCGCGCTTCTGAGGAGGCGTTGTCGTGAGCTGGGCGAGTGAGCCGAAGGGGCGCGTCGGTTTCGGCAGGGGGTGGGGGTACCCCCTGCTCGAAGAGCTCGGGGGAGCGCGGAGGCCCGAAGGGCTGAGCACGGTCGTCCTCTCGAAACCGACTCCCAGCGCCCCGGAGGCGAACCGAGCCGCAAAAGAAGGGGAGGCGCTGTCGTGAGCGAGCGTGCGGCGCCCTTCTACTGCCCCTACTGCGGCGAGGAGGACCTGCGTCCGAGCGAAGCCGGCCACGGCGCGTGGGAATGCGCGGCGTGCAATCGAGCCTTCCAGTTGAAGTTCCTGGGCCTTCTCGCCCAGGGCGTGAGCCGAAGGAGCGCGTCGGCGTCGAGCGGCCGGGCGCGCGGAGGCCCCGACGAAGGAGGGGCTGAGCACGGTCGGCCGCTCGACACCGACTTTGGCGCTCCGAAGGCGAACGCCCCTCAAAGGGGCAGCCTTCGACGAGCCGACGACGGAGGGGACCGGATATGACCGCGACTCAGGAACAGCGGACCGCCGAGGAGCTGAAGGCGCTCGCCGAGCAGGCCGGCCGCGACCTGGAGGACGCCTCCGCGCTGGAGATCCTCCAGTGGGCGGCCGACACCTTCGGCAAGCGCTTCTGCGTGACCTCGTCCATGGAGGACGCGGTGGTCGCCCACCTCGCCTCCCGCGCGATGCCCGGCGTCGACGTGGTGTTCCTCGACACCGGCTACCACTTCCCGGAGACCATCGGCACCCGCGACGCGGTGGACGCCGTGATGGACGTCAACGTCATCACGCTCACCCCGCGCCAGACGGTCGCCGAACAGGACGCCGAGTACGGCCCGAAGCTGCACGACCGCGACCCCGACCTGTGCTGCAAGCTGCGCAAGGTCCAGCCGCTGGAAGAGGGCCTCAAGGACTACGACGCCTGGGCGACCGGGCTGCGCCGCGACGAGTCCCCCACCCGCGCGAACACCCCGGTCGTCGGCTGGGACGAGAAGCGGCAGAAGGTCAAGATCTCGCCGATCGCCCGCTGGACGCAGGACGACGTGGACGCCTACGTCGCCGAGCACGGCGTGCTGACCAACCCCCTGCTGATGGACGGCTACGCCTCCGTCGGCTGCGCGCCCTGCACCCGCCGGGTCCTTGAGGGCGAGGACGCACGCGCCGGCCGCTGGGCGGGCCGTGCCAAGACCGAGTGCGGGCTGCACGGCTGACCATGACAGAGATTCAGGAGACACACGTGACGAGCGGAGCCACCGTCTGGCTCACGGGTCTGCCGAGCGCGGGCAAGACCACCATCGCCCACGAGCTGGCGGGCCGGCTGCGCGAGGAGGGCCATCGGGTCGAGGTGCTCGACGGCGACGAGATCCGCGAGTTCCTCTCCGCGGGCCTCGGCTTCAGCCGGGAGGACCGGCACACCAACGTGCAGCGCATCGGCTTCGTCGCCGAACTGCTGGCGAGCAACGGCGTCAAGGCCCTCGTCCCGGTCATCGCGCCGTACGCGGACAGCCGGGAGGCGGTGCGCAAGCGCCACCAGCAGAACGGCACGGCGTACCTCGAGGTGCACGTGGCCACCCCGGTCGATGTGTGCTCGGTGCGCGATGTGAAGGGCCTGTACGCCAAGCAGGCCGCCGGCGAGCTGAAGGGCCTGACGGGCGTCGACGACCCGTACGAGGAGCCCGAGTCGCCGGATCTGCGGATCGAGTCGCAGCACCAGACGGTGCAGGAGTCCGCGGCGTCCGTGTACGCGCTGCTCAGCGAAAGGGGACTGGCATGACGACCGTCGCCGGTATCCAGGGGGGCACGGACAGCACCCCGTACACCCTCTCCCACCTGGACGCCCTCGAGTCCGAGGCGGTGCACATCTTCCGCGAGGTGGCGGGCGAGTTCGAGAACCCGGTGATCCTGTTCTCCGGCGGCAAGGACTCCATCGTCATGCTGCACCTGGCGCTGAAGGCGTTCGCGCCCGCGCCGGTGCCGTTCGCGCTGCTGCACGTGGACACCGGGCACAACTTCCCCGAGGTCATCGAGTACCGCGACCGCACGGTGGCGAAGCACAACCTGCGACTGCACGTGGCCTCCGTGCAGGACTACATCGACCGCGGTGTGCTCAAGGAGCGCCCCGACGGCACCCGCAACCCGCTGCAGACGCTGCCGCTGACGGAGAAGATCCAGTCCGAGCGGTTCGACGCCGTCTTCGGCGGCGGACGCCGCGACGAGGAGAAGGCGCGCGCCAAGGAGCGCGTCTTCTCGCTGCGGGACGAGTTCTCGCAGTGGGACCCGCGCCGTCAGCGCCCCGAGCTGTGGCAGCTGTACAACGGGCGGCACGCGCCCGGTGAGCACGTGCGCGTGTTCCCGCTGTCGAACTGGACCGAGCTGGACGTGTGGCAGTACATCGCCCGGGAGGGCATCGAGCTGCCGCAGATCTACTTCGCGCACGAGCGCGAGGTGTTCCAGCGGAGCGGCATGTGGCTGACCGCCGGCGAGTGGGGCGGCCCCAAGGACGGCGAGACGGTCGAGAAGCGCCTCGTGCGCTACCGCACCGTCGGCGACATGTCCTGCACCGGTGCCGTCGACTCCGACGCGGTGACCCTGGAGCAGGTCATCACCGAGATCGCCGCCTCCCGGCTGACCGAGCGGGGCGCGACCCGGGCCGACGACAAGCTCTCGGAGGCCGCCATGGAGGACCGCAAGCGCGAGGGGTACTTCTAGCCATGACCACCACCACGGAACTCTCCGCCACCACCCTCCTGCGGTTCGCCACCGCCGGTTCGGTCGACGACGGCAAGTCCACCCTCGTCGGACGGCTGCTGCACGACTCCAAGTCGGTCCTCACCGACCAGCTGGAGGCCGTGGAGCGGGCTTCGGCCAGCCGCGGCCAGGAGGGCCCGGACCTGGCCCTCCTCACCGACGGTCTGCGCGCCGAGCGCGAGCAGGGCATCACCATCGACGTGGCCTACCGCTACTTCGCCACGCCCCGCCGCCGGTTCATCCTCGCCGACACCCCCGGCCATGTGCAGTACACCCGCAACATGGTCACCGGCGCCTCCACGGCGGAGCTGACCGTCATCCTGGTCGACGCCCGCAACGGCGTCGTCGAGCAGACCCGCCGCCACGCCGCGATCGCCGCCCTGCTGCGCGTCCCGCACGTGGTCCTCGCCGTCAACAAGATGGACCTGGTCGACTACCAGGAGTCCGTCTTCGCGAAGATCGCCGAGGAGTTCACCGCGTACGCGACCGAGCTGGGCGTCCCCGAGGTCACCGCGATCCCGATCTCGGCGCTCGAGGGCGACAACGTGGTGGAGCCGTCCGCCCACATGGACTGGTACGGCGGCCCGACCGTCCTGGAGCACCTGGAGACCGTCCCGGTCAGCCACGACCTGGCGCACTGCCACGCGCGGCTGCCCGTGCAGTACGTGATCCGCCCGCAGACCACCGAGCACCCCGACTACCGCGGCTACGCCGGTCAGATCGCGGCCGGCTCCTTCCGGGTCGGCGACCAGGTCACCGTCCTGCCCTCCGGCCGTACGACGAAGGTCTCCGGCATCGACCTGCTGGGCGAGCCGGTCGGCGTGGCCTGGACCCCGCAGTCGGTGACGCTGCTCCTCGAGGACGACATCGACATCTCGCGCGGCGACCTGATCGTGCCCAGCAAGGACGCGCCGCCGACCACCCAGGACATCGAGGCGACCGTCTGCCACGTCGCCGACCTGCCGCTGACGGTCGGCCACCGGGTGCTGCTCAAGCACGGCACCCGCACGGTCAAGGCGATCGTCAAGGACATCCCGTCCCGGCTCACACTCGACGACCTGTCCCTGCACCCGCACCCGGGGCAGCTCGTCGCCAACGACATCGGCCGCGTGAAGATCCGTACCGCCGAGCCGCTGCCGGCGGACTCGTACGCGGACTCGCGCCGCACGGGCTCGTTCATCCTGATCGACCCGTCCGACGGCACCACGCTGACCGCGGGCATGGTCGGCGAGTCGTTCGCCGCGCCCGAGCCGGTCAAGGACGAGGCCGACGACGACGGGTGGGACTTCTGATCATGACCACCACCTGCTTCTACTCGACGTTCGCCAAGGAGGGCGGCCGTGTCGGCAGCGGCGCCCTCGGCAGCGGGCAGGGCGGAGTGGCGCGATGTGCGCGATGACGTACGCGCACTGCATGCGCGCCCCGTCCCCCCACCCTCCCCCAAGCTCTCGGCTTCGCTCGAGCAGGGAGGTACCCCCACCCCGGAAGCGACGAAGACCCTTGCCGACCTCCCGGCCACGACCCGAAAGACCGTGACCGCCGGGCCAACGAGAGGACCACCTCCCGTGCCTGCCATCCGTTCCAAGCTTCTGCGCCGCGGCATAGCCGTGGTCGCCGCCCTCCCCCTCCTCACGCTCGCCGCATGCGGTTACGGCTCCAAGTCCACCACCACCCCGTCGGACCAGAAGGTCGCCGCCGGCGCCCAGAAGATCGACGGCCTCGACTCCGTCAAGATCGGCTACTTCGGCAACCTCACCCACGGCACCGCGCTGGTGGGTGTCCAGAAGGGCTTCTTCCAGAAGGCGCTCGGCGCCACCCAGGCCAAGTACCAGATCTTCAACGCGGGCCCCTCCGAGATCGAGGCGCTGAACTCCGGTTCCATCGACATCGGCTGGATCGGCCCCTCCCCGGCGATCAACGGCTACACCAAGTCCGACGGCAAGAGCCTGCGCATCATCGGCGGTTCGGCGTCCGGCGGCGTGAAGCTCGTGGTCGACCCCAAGAAGATCAAGTCCCTGGCAGACGTCAAGGGCAAGAAGATCGCCACCCCCCAGCTCGGCAACACGCAGGACGTGGCGTTCCTCAACTGGATCGCGGAGCAGGGCTGGAAGGTCGACGCGCAGAGCGGCAAGGGCGATGTGTCGGTGGTCCGCACCGACAACAAGGTCACCCCGGACGCCTTCAAGTCCGGCTCCATCGACGGCGCCTGGGTGCCGGAGCCGACCGCGTCCAAGCTGGTCGCCGAGGGCGGCAAGGTGCTGCTGGACGAGTCCTCGCTGTGGCCGGACAAGAAGTTCGTGATCACGAACATCATCGTGTCGCAGAAGTTCCTCAAGGAGCACCCGAAGGCCGTCGAGGCCGTGCTGAAGGCGTCCGTCGAGACCAACAAGTGGATCAAGGCGAACCCGGACGCGGCGAAGGCCGCGGCGAACCAGCAGCTGGCGGTCGACTCCGGCAAGGCGCTCCCGGCGAACGTCCTCGACCCGGCGTGGAAGTCCATCCAGTTCACGGACGACCCGCTGGCCTCCACTCTGAACACCGAGGCGCAGCACGCGGTCAAGGCGGGTCTGCTGAAGGACCCCGAGCTGGACGGAATCTACGACCTCACCCTGCTCAACAAGGTCCTCGAGGCCGAGGGTGAGCCGACCGTCAGCGACGCCGGTCTCGGCGCCAAGTAAAGCCCGCAGCCGATGAGTTCCCAGGAGGTGACGACCATGGCCACGACCCTCGCCACGGCCGCCGAGTCCGTCGACCAGGCGGCACGCCTTGAGCACGTCTCGAAGTCCTTCCCGGTGCCGGGCGGGCAGCAGCTCGTGCTGGACGACATCAGCCTCGATGTCGCGCCGGGCGAGTTCGTCACCCTCCTGGGGGCCTCGGGTTGCGGCAAGTCGACGCTGCTGAACCTGGTGGCGGGCCTGGACAAGCCGACCGGCGGTTCCATCACGACGGACGGCCGCCCGGCCCTGATGTTCCAGGAGCACGCACTGTTCCCGTGGCTGACCGCGGGCAAGAACATCGAACTCGCCCTGAAGCTCCGGGGTGTTCCGAAGGGTGACCGGCGCGAGCGCGCCGAGGAACTGCTGGAACTCGTGCGGCTGAAGGGCTCGTACGGCAAGCGGGTGCACGAGCTGTCCGGCGGTATGCGCCAGCGGGTCGCCATGGCCCGCGCGCTGGCGCAGGACAGCCGGCTGCTGCTGATGGACGAGCCGTTCGCCGCCCTGGACGCCATCACCCGGGACCTGCTGCACGACGAGCTGACCCGTATCTGGCTGGAGACGGGTGTGTCGGTCCTGTTCGTCACGCACAACGTGCGCGAGGCGGTGCGGCTCGCGCAGCGCGTGGTGCTGCTGTCCTCCCGCCCGGGGCGCGTGGCCCGTGAGTGGACGGTCGGCATTCCGCAGCCTCGCCGTATCGAGGACGCGCCCGTCGCTGAGCTGTCCCTCGAGATCACCGAAGTACTGCGTGGGGAGATCCGCCGCCATGGCCAGCACTGAGACCAAGACGACGGCAGGCGCCGAACTGGGCGGTGTGGAGGCCGGTCTCGACGCGCTGGAGACCACGGTCACCGGCCGTACGCCCTTCCGGCAGACCTTCGTCAACAAGATCCTCCCGCCGCTCGTGGGAATCGCGCTGGTCCTGGTGGTGTGGCAGGCGATGATCTCCTTCAAGGTCGTCGACGACCCGACCAAGCTGCCTTCCCCCGGCGCCGTGGCGGGCGAGTTCAAGGACGCCTGGCTACAGGGCTCGCTGCTCGGCTACATCTGGACCAGCGTCTCGCGCGGTCTGCTGGGCTTCCTGTTCGCTCTGGCGATCGGCACCCCGCTGGGCCTGCTGGTGGCGCGGGTGAAGTTCGTGCGCGCGGCCATCGGCCCGGTCCTGTCCGGTCTGCAGTCGCTGCCGTCGGTGGCGTGGGTGCCGCCGGCGGTGATCTGGCTGGGTCTGAACAACTCGATGATGTACGCGGTGATCCTGCTCGGCGCGGTCCCCTCCATCGCCAACGGCCTCGTCTCCGGCATCGACCAGGTGCCCCCGCTGTTCCTGCGCGCGGGCCGCACGATGGGCGCGACCGGTCTGAGGGGCGCCTGGCACATCGTGCTGCCGGCCGCGCTGCCGGGCTACCTCGCGGGGCTGAAGCAGGGCTGGGCGTTCTCCTGGCGCTCGCTGATGGCGGCGGAGATCATCGCCTCCTCGCCCGACCTCGGCATCGGTCTGGGCGCGCTGCTGGAGAACGGCCGCAACGCCAGCTCCATGTCCATGGTTTTCGAGGCCATCATCCTGATCCTGTTCGTCGGCATCGCCATCGACCTGCTGATCTTCAGCCCGCTGGAGCGGTGGGTGCTGCGCAGCCGTGGTCTGCTGGTGAAGGGCTGAGCCGCCTCATGCACAACCCGGTCCTCCTCGTGATCGCCCACGGCAGCCGCGATGCGCGGCACGCCGCGACCGTGCACGCCCTCGTACGGCGGGTGCGGTCGCTGCGACCGGGGCTGCGCGTGGAGACCGGCTTCCTGGACTTCAACGTCCCGTCCGTGCACGGGGTGCTGGAGTCCCTGGCGGCTCAGGACGTCCGGGACGTGGTGGCACTCCCCCTCCTCCTGACCCGTGCGTTCCACGCCAAGGCGGACATCCCCGCGGTCCTGCGGGAGGCGCCGCCGCGGCTGCGGATCCGGCAGGCCGACGTGCTGGGGCCCTCACCACTGCTGACGCAGGCCCTCGAACGCCGTTTGTACGAGGCGGGCCTGACCCCCGCCGACAAGTCCTCGACCGGGGTCGTGCTGGCCTCGGCGGGGTCCACCGACCCGGAGGCGATCGCAGTGATCGCTGACATCGCGCGGGAGTGGCGGCACACCGGTTGGTGCGCCGTGCGGCCTGCGTTCGCCTCCGCATCCCTTCCGCGCACCGAGGACGCGGTGCGCGAACTGCGCGCGCTGGGCTGCGCCCGGGTGGCCGTGGCACCGTACGTCCTGGCGCCCGGCTTCCTGCCGGACCGCATCGCGCGGGGCGCGGCCGGGGCGGACGTCCTGGCCGAGGTCCTGGGACCCGCGCCGGAGGTGGCGCGGGTCGTGGTGGAGCGCTACGACCGGGCCCGGGTGCCGACGCCCGCGGCACTCGGGGCCTGACCGTTGCCGATCCGGCGTCCTACGAGGTCGTGGTGGCCGTGACCGTGGCCGACGGGCCGGTGCCCGCCGCCGTCACCGCGGCGACCGTGACGGTGTAGGAGGTGCCCGGCTTCAGGCCGCCGATCACGCGGAACATGCCCTTGGCGGACGGCTGGGCGACCAGGACGTCCCGGACGGTGACGTCGATCGGGTCGCGGCCGTCGGAGACCGTCACCCGGTAGCCGATCACCTCGGCGTCGCCCGTCGCCGTCGGCGGGGTCCAGGCGAGGGTGGCCGCCGTGGACCGGGTGCGCAGCTTGGGGCTCGTCGGGGCCGGGGGCGGAGTGGTCGCGGCCGTGGGCGTCACCCCAGGGCGGCTCTTCGGTGCGTGGGCATGAACCCTCCCGTGGGCTTTACCTGTACCCAACGCCGGGAAAGGTAGGAGCACTTGTCCACCATCGTCAATCAACGTGACAAAAAAACGTTGAGTTCTTCGCTCGAGCGCTCGATTCATCGGACCGATGTTCACATTCGTGGCCACGCTGCCGGCGACGCTCAGTCGAAGCGCAGCCCTCCGGTCCTGGTCCTCTTCAGCTCGAAGAAGTCCGGGTGCGTGGCCAGAACCCGGAAGCTGTCGAAGAGTTCCGCCGCCGCGGTGCCCCGGGGGACGGCCCGCAGCACCGGGCCGAACCACACCGTTGCGTCCACATGGACGGTGGGTGTTCCCACATAGCCGCCCGAGCCGGGCTCGGCGCCGGCGTTGTGGCTGCGGCGTACGGCCTCGTCGTACGCGGGGTCGTGGGCGGCGGCGGCGAGGTCGGCCGGCAGTCCGAGCTCGGCGAGGGACTCGACGATCACCGCGTCGAAGTCCTCCATCTCTCGCTCGTGGATACGGGTCCCGAGCGCGGTGTACATATCACGCAGCACCTTCTCGCCGTGCCGTTCGGCGGCGGCGACGGCGACACGCACCGGGCCGATCGACTTGTCGACCAACGTGCGGTACCAGTCGGGCAGTTCGTTGCCCACGTTGTGCAGGTACAGGCTCATCACGTGGAAGCGGAGGTCGAGCGGGCGTTCGCGCTCGACCTCCAGCAGCCAGCGGGAGGTGATCCAGGCGAAGGGGCAGGCGGGGTCGAAGTAGGCGTCGACGCGGACGGGAGAGCTGTTCGGCATGCCGCTGACGCTAGTCGCCGATTGGCGCAGACCCCTGGTCCAATCGGCGGCCCTCTCAGTGGTCCACTTCGCCCACCGGGGTCTGCCGCGGATCGCGTCCGCTCGCCGCCAGCGCGCGCTCGAAGACGGGCGCGTCGCCGGGGACGGGCACGGGGTCGGCGAAACCGTCGTACTGGCGGTAGAGGTCGCCGTGGGTCTCGACGACGTCCAGGACCAGCCGTGCGGCGCCCTCGGAGATCCGGTACTCCTGGCCGGTGGCCGTCGCGACGTCCCATCCGTGGACGGCCAGCTCCTTGACGAGCATCCGCGCCAGTTCGTCCGCGGGCATCTTCGCCATGCCGAGGTCGATCTCCCCCTCCCACACGGCGGGGTCGTCCCAGGCGGCGACGGCGCGGACGAGCTGCTCGGCGTAGCCGCGCGCCCAGCCGGGGTCCGCGGTGAAGTCGCGTGCGGTCAGTTCCTCGGGCAGCTGCTTGCGCAGCGCGCGGTGTTCGAGTCCGTGCGAGGTGTACAGGACCCAGTGGTTCACCAGTGCACGGACGTCCCAGCCGGTGCAGTGGGTCGGCTCGGACAGCCGCTCCGCCCGGACGCCCCGGGCGACGCGGGCGGCCTCGGCAGCGCATTCGACCAGGTAGGGGCGCACGTTGTGGTAGGCATCGCTCATGCCTCCACGCTAGGAACGGCCGTCGCGCTCCTCTTGAACAAACGCGACACGCACCCTCGACCGGATCACGCGCGCTCGCCGTGACGTCCGCGACCGTGCGTGCCGCGCTGCCCGCCGTGTGCGAAGAAGTCGGCGAGGGGCAGGATGGCGGCGCCCACCGTGACCGCGCCCGGGCCCAGCTTGCCGAGGTCGATGGAGACGCGTTCGGCCGGATGGCGCAGGGCGTACGAGGCGGCGTACCGGCGTACGGCCGGCAGGAGGCGGGTGCCGAGCTGAAGCCCTGCCCAGCCGCCGATGAGGACGCGCTCGGGCTGGAAGAGATTGATCAGGTCGGACAGGCCGGCGCCCACGTACTCGGCGGCCTCTTCCAGGACGGCGAGTGCCACCGGGTCGGTGCCGGTGCCCTCGGGCGGGTAGGCCGCGGCGACCATCGCGGTCAGTGCGGTCTCCTCGTCGGTGCTCTCCGGTGGGCGTCCGCCCTCCTCGCGCCAGCGGTCGATGAGCGCCTCGGCGCCCGCGTACGCGTCCAGGCAGCCCAGGGCGCCGCAGCGGCAGCGGCGACCCCTGACCCGTACGGTCAGATGGCCCCACTCGACGGACCGGCCCTGCTCCACCTCCTCCGTGACGAGACAGGCGCCGACCCCGGAGCCGAAGAGGACGACGACCGCGGTGCGGGCGCCCCGGCCGGCGCCGAACCACATCTCGGCCTGGCCGAGCGTCCGGGCGCCGTTGTCGATGAAGTACGGGACGGAGTCGGGGAGTCCGCACGTCGAGCGCAGCAGGGATTCCAGCGGGACGGCGTCCCAGCCGATCGTCTGCCCGTGGACCACGGCCCCCTGTTCAGGGGTGCGTGCCACGATGCCGGGGACGCCGATGCCGACGCCCAGAAGCCGCTCGGGGGCGAGGTCCGTCTCGGCGAGGACCTCGGCGATGCCGTCGCGGATGTGACCCACGATGATCTCTACGTCGTAGCCGTGATGCTCCAGGGGCCGTTCGGCGCACGCGAGTTCGGTGAGGGTGAGGTCGAAGAGCTCGACGCGTACGCGGGTTTCGCCGACGTCGATGCCGATCATGTGGCCGCTGTCGGGGGCGACGCGGAGCAGAGTGCGGGGGCGGCCGCCGTCGGACTCGACGGTGCCGGCCTCCTCCACCAGGCCGTCGGCGACCAGTTCCGCGACCACGTTGCTGATGGAACCGGAACTCAGTCCGGTGGCCGGGCCCAGCTCGAAGCGGCTCATCGGCCCGTCGAAATACAACCGTTGTAGTACGGCGGTGCGATTACCCCGCCGCAGGTCGCGCACTGTCCGCCCGTTCCGCGCCGCCATGTGGGTCCCTTCCGACTCTGCCCGACCTGCAAGATACCTCCGCGCGATCCCTTGACGCGACCTTCCTTCGGGTCTTAACTCACACTCTAAATTAAGTTCGGGTGTCGTTCGGGATGAACGCGCCCGTGGATCTCCCTCCGGAAAGGGACGTCTGAGCCATGCGCAGAATCCGAGCCGCCGCTGCCGGTGCGGTCACCGTCTCCCTGCTGACCGCCGTGACCGCCTGTGGCGGCGGCTCGTCGACGGGCGGCGGCGGGTCCAACGACTCACCCAAGACGCTCACCTACTGGGCCTCCAACCAGGGCGCCAGCATCGAGGTCGACAAGAAGGTCCTCCAGCCCGAACTCGACAAGTTCGAGAAGCAGACGGGCATCAAGGTGAAGCTGGAGGTCGTCCCCTGGTCCGACCTCCTGAACCGGATCCTCACCGCGACCACCTCAGGGCAGGGTCCCGACGTCCTCAACATCGGCAACACCTGGAGCGCCTCCCTGCAGGCCACGGGGGCGCTGCTCCCGTGGGACGCCAAGAACTTCGCCAAGATCGGCGGCAAGGACCGCTTCGTCGACTCGGCCCTCGGCTCGACGGGCGCACCGGGCAAGGACCCGGCCGCGGTGCCGCTGTACTCGATGGCGTACGCCCTCTACTACAACAAGAAGATGTTCGCCGACGCGGGCATCTCCCAGCCGCCGGCCACCTGGGACGAGCTCGTCGCCGACGGCAAGAAGCTGTCCAAGGGCGGCAAGTGGGGCCTGGGCGCCGAGGGTGCGAACCCCTCGGAGAACATCCACCACGTCTTCGTCTTCGCCAAGCAGCACGGCGCGGACTTCTTCACCGCGGACGGCAAGCCCGACTTCACCAGTGACGGGGTGGTCGCCGCGGTCAAGCAGTACGTCGACCTGATGGCGACCGACAAGATCATTGCGCCGGGCAACGCCGAGTACGCCCAGAACCAGTCCGTGAGCGACTTCGCCAAGGGCACGAACGCGATGCTGTTGTGGCAGTCCGCGTCCGCCAACCTCGCATCGCAGGGCATGAGCGCGGACGCGTACGGCATAGCCCCCGTGCCCGTGCAGTCGGGCACCCCGGGCACGGGCAAGCAGGTCGACTCGATGGTCGCGGGCATCAACCTGGCCGTCTTCAAGAACACCCACAACCTCGACGGCGCCATGAAGTTCGTGAAGTTCATGACCGGCGACGCCGAACAGAAGGTCCTCAACACCGCGTACAGCTCGATCCCGCCGGTGAAGACCGCCCAGGCGGACGCCGCCTTCAACTCTCCCGCGACCGCGGTCCTGAAGGACACCCTCGCCAAGAGCGCCGTTGCGCTTCCGCAGGTGGCCGACGAGTCCCAGTTCGAGACGGCGGTCGGTACGGCCGTCAAGGACCTGTTCGCCGCCGCGGCCGCCGGACGCGCGGTGACCACGGACTCGGTGAAGGCCGAACTCGAGAAGGCCCAGCAGCAGATGCCGGCGAAGTGAGCACGATGACGACCACTGCTCCCGCAGAGGCCGCCGTGCACAAGAGCCCTTCCGGGGCGGCGAAGCGAACGCCCCGCCGTCCCGGGAGGATCCGCCGCATCGGACTGCCGTACCTGCTGCTCCTGCCCGCCCTGCTCCTCGAACTCCTGGTCCACCTGGTGCCGATGGTGATCGGCATCGTGATGAGCTTCAAGGAGCTCACGCAGTTCTACATCCGCGACTGGGGCACCGCCCCCTGGGCGGGCCTGTCCAACTACAAGGTGTCGGTGGACTTCGACGCCCCGGTCGGCCAGGCCCTGCTGCACTCATTCCTCGTCACCGTCGCCTTCACCCTCCTGTCGGTCGGCCTGTGCTGGCTGATCGGCACGGCGGCCGCGATCTGCATGCAGGACGCCTTCCGCGGCCGCGGCCTGCTGCGCGCCCTGTTCCTGGTGCCCTACGCGCTTCCCGTGTACGCGGCCGTGATCACCTGGGTGTTCATGTTCCAGCACGACAACGGCCTGGTGAACCACGTCCTGCACGATCAGCTGCACCTCACCGGCAAGCCGTCCTTCTGGCTCATCGACACCAACAGCTTCGTCGCGCTGCTCACCGTGTCCGTGTGGAAGGGCTGGCCCTTCGCCTTCCTCATCGTCATGGCCGGCCTGCAGAACATCCCGGGCGAGCTGTACGAGGCGGCCGCCCTCGACGGGGCCGGGATGTGGCAGCAGATCCGCCGCATCACCCTGCCGTCGCTGCGCCCGGTCAACCAGGTCCTGGTCCTGGTGCTGTTCCTGTGGACGTTCAACGACTTCAACACGCCGTACGTCCTGTTCGGCAAGTCCGCCCCCGAGGCCGCGGACCTCATCTCGGTCCACATCTACCAGGCGTCCTTCGTCACCTGGAACTTCGGCACAGGCTCCGCCATGTCCGTCCTGCTGCTGCTCTTCCTGCTCGTGGTGACGGGCGTCTACCTCGTGCTGACCTCCCGAGGAAGGAAGACGGCCGATGCCTAGCACCTCGCAGGCGCCCCGCTCCCCGATGGCTCCGCCCCGGTCCTTCCTCTGGTCCCGGCGGATCTTCCTCACCCTGCTCACCGGGTTCGTCCTGGTACCGGTCTACGCGATGGTCTCCAGCTCGCTGAAGCCCCTGGCCGACGTCTCCGGGAAGTTCCGCTGGCTGCCGAGCCACCTGACCGTCCGCCCGTACATCGACATCTGGTCGACGATCCCGCTCGCACGGTACTTCGTGAACTCGCTGATCGTGGCAGGTGCGGCGACGGTCTGCTCAGTGGTGGTCGCGGTGTTCTCCGCGTACGCCGTCAGCCGCTACGACTTCCGGGGCAAGCGCGTCTTCACGGTCACCGTGCTGTCCACGCAGATGTTCCCCGGCATCCTGTTCCTCCTCCCGCTGTTCCTCATGTACGTCAACATCGGCAATGCCACCGGCGTCGCCCTGTTCGGCTCGCGCGGCGGGCTCATCCTGACGTATCTCACCTTCTCGCTGCCGTTCTCGATCTGGATGCTGATCGGGTACCTCGACTCGGTGCCGCGCGAACTGGACGAGGCGGCGCTGGTGGACGGCTGCGGCCCGCTGGGGGCCCTGTTCAGGGTCGTCGTGCCGGCCGCGATCCCCGGCATCGTCGCGGTCGCCGTCTACGCCTTCATGACCGCCTGGGGCGAGGTGCTGTTCGCGTCGGTGATGACCAACGACAACACCCGCACGCTCGCCGTCGGCCTCCAGGGCTACTCCACGCTCTACAACGTCTACTGGAACCAGATCATGGCCGCCTCGCTCGTCGTCAGCGTCCCCGTGGTCGCCGGGTTCCTGCTCCTGCAGCGCTACCTCGTCACCGGGCTCACCGCGGGAGCCGTCAAGTGACCACCCCTCTCGCCTTCGAAGGGAATTCCGTGACCATCGACCTTGCCGCACTGCCCGAGGACTTCCTGTGGGGGACGGCCACGTCGGCCTACCAGATCGAGGGGGCCGTCGCCGAGGACGGCCGCTCCCCCTCGATCTGGGACACGTTCTCACACACTCCCGGCAAGATCGACAATGGCGACCACGGAGACGTCGCCTGTGACCACTACCACCGCTGGCGCGAGGACATCGGCCTGATGCGGCAACTCGGCACCAACGCCTACCGGATGTCCATCGCCTGGCCGCGCGTGGTGCCGGGCGGAGACGGTCCGGTCAACGCCAAGGGGCTCGACTTCTACGACGCGTTGATCGACGGCCTGCTGGAGGCGGGCGTCACTCCGTCCGTCACCCTGTACCACTGGGACCTGCCGCAGGTGCTCCAGGACCGGGGCGGCTGGCCGGTCCGCGACACGGCCCACCACCTCGCGTCGTACGCGGCGGTCGTCGCCGAACGTCTCGGCGACCGCGTCCGCCACTGGACCACGCTCAACGAACCCCTGTGCTCCGCGTGGATCGGCCACCTGGAGGGCAGGATGGCCCCCGGACTGACCGACCTCACGGCCGCCGTCCGCGCCTCCTACCACCTCCTCCTCGGTCACGGTCTGGCCGCGCAGGCGATCCGTGCGGCGGCGCCGGGCGCGCAGGTGGGCATCGTCAACAACCTCTCCACCGTCCACGCCGCCACCGACCGGCCGGAGGACCTCGACGCCGCCCGCCGTATGGACGGGCACACCAACCGCTGGTGGCTGGACCCGGTGCACGGCCGCGGCTTCCCGGCCGACATGCGAGAGGTGTACGGCGTCGAACTTCCGGAGCAGCCGGGCGACTTGGAGACCATCGCGCAGCCCCTCGACTGGCTGGGCCTCAACTACTACATGCCGGCCACCGTTGCCGACGACCCCACCGGGCAGGCCCCACGGGTCCGCACCGTTCCCCGCCTCGGCGTGCCCCGCACCGGCATGGACTGGGAGGTCGACGCCTCCGGCATGGAGCGCCTCCTGCTCCGCCTGACGCACGACTACGGCGCCCGCAAGCTGTATGTCACGGAGAACGGCTCCGCCTATCCCGATGTCGTACGCCCCGATGGAACCGTCCACGACCCCGAGCGCACGGAGTATCTGGAGCAGCACCTCGCGGCCTGCACTTCGGCAGCCCGTCAGGGTGCCCCCCTCGCCGGTTACTTCGCCTGGTCGCTGCTGGACAACTTCGAGTGGGCGTACGGCTACGACAAGCGCTTCGGGCTGGTGCACGTCGACTACAGGACGCAGAAGCGCACAGTGAAGGGCACTGGGCGCCGGTACGCGGACATCATCCGGGCACATGCGGAAAGGGGCCGCAGCGCCGCTTGAGCGGGAGGCGGGTGGAATGCGGCAGCCTACCCGGCGGCGTCCGCCACGGCCTCGTCTGCGAGTCGCACCAGCTCCGCGACCGGCAGCGACCCGGGCACCCGGCGCTTCCGCGCGAACGTGGTCCCATGGATCTTTGTGGATCTCCGGGGATCTCCGGGGATCTCCGGGGATCTCCGAGGATCTCTGCGTCACTTCGTCCCGGGGCCGAACGGCGTCCCCTGGTGGAAGTACAGCTGCCAGCCGTCCTCGGTCCGCCGCCACAGCGAACTGCGGTGCGCGTGACGGCCGTCGTTCTCCGTGTCGAAGGTGAGGTGCACCAGGTCCGGGGCGAGCTGGACGCCCGTGATGGGGGAGGTGACGGACGGCCGCATCCCCGCATCGGTCGTCGAGGCCAGCGTCTCCATGACGGAGGCCCGGTCCCAGTGCCGCCCGGAGACTCCGAACTCGTGGAAGTCGGGGTGCAGCAGCGCCCCGACCTCTTCGGGTGAGCGGCCGACCTCCGGGTCCAGGAGACGCAGTTCGCGCTCGATCGCCGCCTCGACGGCCGGCCCGTGCTCAGGCACGGGTCAGCTCCTCCAGTTTGACGACCGTGTTCCAGTTGCGGGTGGTGGCGATCAGCCCCTTGGTCAGCCGGGGCCTCGACAGCTGTTCGGCGAGCTTGGACCGACCGAGGCCGTCGGGGACGTAGAGGTAGAGCGCGCGGTCGCCGAGCCGGAACTCCTCCGGAAGGTACGCGGCCGGGTCGATCTCCGCGAACCGTTCGGCGTCCACCGACCCCGAGCGGTACGTGACGTGCAGCTGCCTGCCCTCCAGTTCGCCGGCCGGGAACGGGCAGGCCTCGCGTACGGCCTTCAGGTACGCATGGTCGCGTACGAGCACGTCGACCCGGAAACCGAAGTCCTTCTCGATCGCCTCCTCCAGCTCCGTCGCGAGGGAGTCCTCGTCGCCGTGGTCGGCGGTGAAGACCGCGTTGCCGCTCTGCAGATACGTGGCCACCCCGGTGTGACCGAGCCCGGTCAGCAGCTCCCGCAGCCGCGCCATCGGCAGCTTCCGGTTGCCGCCCACGTTGATCCCCCGCAGCAGCGCCGCGTACGTCGTCGTCATGCTGACACCCTAGAGCGGATCCCCGGGCGGGCGCCCGGACCCTGATCCCGGCCCCCGAGCACCCCGGACAGTTGTAAGGGGCCACTGTCCTCCCCGATGGTGAGGCGGGCCGGTCCGAGGGGATGAGCCGGGGCGCTCACGGTTCACCGGGCAGCACGACGAGTCGCGCTTACGCCGCCCCTACCTTCGAAGCGAACGGTGGCGGCAGGGGGCCGTCACCCGCACAGAGGGGGGCAGCCCGTCATGGGGAACGGAGATACGCGGGTGCGGGGCATCGCCGCCCGGGCCGGCGGCTGGAGCGCTCGGCACCGATGGGCTGCCGTCGGCATCTGGGTGCTGTTCGTCGTCCTGACCATGGCCGTCGGCTCGGCCGCCGGGCGCGTCGACATCAAGGACAGCGACGAGCTCAAGGGCGAGACACACACCGCCGCGAAGATCATCGAGGACGCGGGGATCAAGCAGCCGGCCGGCGAGAGCGTGCTGGTCCAGGCGAAGGACGGCACCACCACGGCCACCGACCCTGGGTTCCGCGCCGCCGTCACCGCGGTCGCGCGGGCCGTGGACGGCACCGGCCGGGTGACGGACGTGACCTCCCCGTACGACACGAAGAGCATCTCCAAGGACGGCCGCAGCGCCCTGGTGCAGTTCGACATGCGCGGCGACGCGGACACCGCCGGTGACCGTGTCGAGCCCGTGCTCAAGGCCGTCGCCGGGGTCCAGAAGGACCACCCGCAGCTGCGGATCGAGGAGATCGGCAGCGCCAGCATGCGGAAGACGTTCTCCGATGCGTTCGGCGACGACTTCCAGCAGGCCGAGTACTCCGCGGTGCCGGTGGCGCTCGGCATCCTGCTGATCGCTTTCGGCGCGCTGGTCGCGGCGCTGCTGCCGGTGGCGCTCGCCATCACCGCGATCATGGCGACGATGGGCCTGATGGACATCGCCAGCCATGTGCAGGCGATGAACGACACCGCCAACTCCGTGATGCTGCTGGTCGGCATGGCCGTCGGCGTCGACTACTGCCTGTTCTACCTGCGCCGCGAGCGGGAGGAGCGCGCGGTCGGGCGCGATGCGGGCACCGCGCTGCGCATCGCCGCCGCGACCAGCGGGCGCGCCGTGATCGTCTCCGGTGTCACGGTGTGCGTGGCGATGGCGGGCATGCTGTTCACCGGACTCGCCACGTTCGAGGCGATGGGCCTGGCCTCGCTGATGGTGGTGGCGGTCGCCATGGTCGGCTCGGTGACCGTGCTGCCCGCGCTGCTGTCGCTGCTGGGCAAGCGGGTCGAGAAGGGCCGCATCCCGATCCTGCACCCGGACAAGCGGCGCGCACGGGCCGGCCGCGGGACCGACGAGGGCAGCCGGCTGTGGCGCGCCGTCCTGAAGGTGGTCCTCGCCAGGCCCGCCGTCTCCCTCGTGGTCGCGGCCGGTGCGCTGCTGGCGATCGCCGCGCCCGCGCTCGGCATGAAGACCCAGAACCTCACCCTGGACCAGGAGTTCGGGAACAAGCTGCCCATCGTGGCCACCTACAACCGGGTCAACGAGGCCTTCCCCGGCGGCTCCGAGCCGGCCCAGGTCGTCGTCAAGGCGAAGGACATCAACGCGCCCGGCGTGAAGTCCGCGATCGCCGGCTTCCGCTCGGAGGCGATCGCTTCGGGCGCCTCGCGCGGCCCGGTCGACGTCAAACTGCACGACGCGCAGAACGTGGCCGTGATCTCCGTCCCGCTCGTCGGCGGCTCCGACCTGGACAAGGCGGGCAAGAGCCTGGAGCTGCTGCGCGACAAGGTACGGCCCGACACGCTCGGCAAGGTGGAGGGCGTGCAGGCGCCGATCACCGGGCAGGTCGCGGGCTCGCACGACTTCAACGACCAGCTCGTCGGCTCGGTGGTCCCGGTCTTCGCGTTCGTCGTGGTCTTCGCCTTCCTGCTGATGCTGCTGTCGTTCCGCTCGCTGACGATCGCGATCACCTCGATCGTCCTGAACCTGCTTTCGGTCGGCGCGGCCTACGGCATCCTGGTCGCCGTCTTCCAGCACGGCTGGGGCGCGTCGCTGGTGGGCGCGCACGGTGTGGGCGCCATCATCACCTGGCTGCCGCTGTTCCTCTTCGTCATCCTGTTCGGCCTGTCGATGGACTACCACGTGTTCGTGGTCTCCCGGATCCGCGAGGCCCGTCTGCGGGGCCGGACCACGAAGGACGCGATCACGCACGGTGTGGTGACCACGGCCGGGGTCGTGACCAGCGCCGCGGTCATCATGGTCGCCGTCTTCGCGATCTTCGGCACGCTGTCCATGCAGTCCATGAAGCAGATGGGCGTGGGCCTGGCCGCCGCGGTCCTCATCGACGCGACCGTCGTCCGGGGCGTGCTGCTGCCGGCGGTGATGGCGCTGCTGGGCGAGCGCAACTGGTACCTGCCGAAGTGGCTGCACCGGCTGCCGGACCTCACGCACGACGAGACGCCGCAGGCGGTGGCACCGGCGGTGCGGGACGAGAACGAGCCGCTGGGAGTCTGAACCCCACCTGAGCGAGGGCCCGTCGGCGACCGGGGAGCCGACGGGCCCTCCCCTTGTGGGCAGTCGGCGGCCCTCCCTGTGCGGGGATCTCACATCGCCGACGCCCGGTGCAGCCTGGGCGCTTGTCCGCGGGGTTCGTCCGGGCCCCGGCCGGTCGCCGTCCCGACCTGCGTGGATGCGACACTGGCAGACCTCAAGGAGCCGGTGGAGGACACGGAGGCGGGCGATGGACGAGACGCGGGCGCGGGATGTGCTGGACGCGGCGGGCGTACTGCCGGGTGCGGCGCGGGACGCGCGGCTCCTCGCCCTGGGTGAGAACGCGGTGTTCGCCGTCGGGGATCTGGTGGTCAAGGTGGGCCGCGACGCCGAGCTGCTGGACCGGGCGCGGCGGGAGCTGGACATCGCGCTCTGGCTGGCCGAGGCGGATGTCCCGGCAGTGCGGGCCGCCGAGCCCGAACCGCTGCTCGTCGACGGGCATCCCGTGACCGTATGGCACCGGCTGCCCGATCCCGTGCGCCCCGCCGAACCGCGCGACCTGGCCGAACTGCTGCGGATCGTGCACGACCTCCCCTCCCCCGCCTTCACCCTGCCGCCCCGCGATCTGCTGGGCGGGGTGGAACGCTGGCTGCGGCTCGCGGGCGACGCGATCGACCCGGCGGACGCGGCCTATCTGCGCGAGCGCCGCGACGGGTTCGCCACCGCGGCGGCCGCGCTCACCCCGCATCTGGCGCCCGGGCCGATCCACGGCGACGCGCTGCCGCGCAATGTGCACATCGGCCCGGACGGCCCGGTCCTGGTCGACCTGGAGACCTTCTCCGCCGATCTGTGCGAGCACGACCTGGTGGTCATGGCGCTCTCCCGCGACCGCTACGGTCTTTCGGCCGAGGCGTACGACTCCTTCACCGCCGCCTACGGCTGGGACGTACGCGCATGGGAGGGCTGCTCGGTGCTGCGCGGTGCCCGGGAGACGGCCAGCTGCGCCTGGGTCGCCCAGCACGCGCCCAGCAACCCCAAGGCCCTCGCCGAGTTCGAGCGCCGGGTGGCGTCGTTGCGGGACGGGGACGAGACGGTGCGCTGGTATCCGTTCTGAGAGCCTTCGGTTTCGTTCACCGACCCGCTCCGCGCCGCCGTCGAGCCGTGGCGGGTGCCGGCTCCCCGCGTCCCGGTCCTTGATCGTCCCCGCGGCGCGGCGCAGTTCGGTCAGCACCGTGCGGACCGCGGTGCGGGCCGTGCGTTCGGGGCGGCACAGGGCGTCGATGTGCCGCCTGGCCTGGACGCCGTCGATCGGCCGGAGGACCAGCGCCGGGTGCGGGCGCATCGTCCAGCGCGGCATCAGGGCGATACCTGGGTTTTCAACGACGATTGCTCCACCTGCTTGAGGTCGGCCTCGACCTCGCATCGGCCGAAAAGAGGCGAAGCACATCGCGCGTTGGGGCCCGGCATGACCCGCCGAGCGCCGTCCCCCCGCGCAACATGCCCGTCTCAGACCCTCCCGTCCACCGCCTCCCGCAGCGGCCACGTACCGTCCACCACGGCCCCCGCGTCGCCCTTGGCGCGCAGGAACTCCTGGAAGTCCGCCGCCCAGTCCGCGTACCACTCGATCTGGCGGCGGTGCAGCTCCGCCGGGCCGAGGGCCGCGACCTTCGGGTGGCGGCCGGCTATCGCCGCGGCCAGCCGGGCCGCGGCCAGCGCGTCCGCGCCCGCGTTGTGCGCGGACTCCAGCGCCACCCCGTACTCCGCGCAGACCGCTTCCAGGTTGCGCTTGCCGCGGCGGTAGCGGTCGGCCCAGCGGTCGATCGTGTACGGGTCGATGACCGGGGCCGGGGCGAGGCCCCCCAGACGGTCGCGCAGGGACGGCAGTCCGTGCCTTCGCAGCTCGGCGGAGAGCAGGGTCAGGTCGAAGGCCGCGTTGTAGGCGACGACCGGGACTCCCGTCCTCCAGTACGCCACCAGGACCTCAGCGATGGCGTCCGCGACCCGGTCGGCCGGGCGGCCCTCGGTCATCGCCCGCTCGTTGCTGATCCCGTGCACCGCGACCGCGTCGGCCGGGATCTCCACGCCCGGATCCGCAAGCCAGTCGCGGCGGCCGAGCGGCTCCCCGTCCTTGACCTCGATCACCGCCCCCGTGACGATGCGCGCCTCATACGGATCCGTCCCGGTCGTCTCCAGGTCGAAGCCGATCAGCAGCTCCCGGTGCCAGGCCATGGCGGCCCCCCTTCGTGGTGGTGCTTTCCCCCAGTGGCCTCCACCTTCGCATGCGCCACTGACAATCCGAGGACCGGATTCCGCTTCCGGTCGGCACCATCGGACAGTTCAGGACACCGGACGCGAATCCGCCCAAGCCAGTTCGAACTCCTCGCGGTAGGTGGGGAAGAGCCCGTTCTCCTCGACGTCGTCCGACTTGACGACCCTGCTGCCGCCGCGCAGCACCAGCACCGGCGCTTCCATACCGCGGGTGCGCCGCAGATAGGACTGCACGACCGCGATGCCGTCGGAGCCGTCCCCGTTCACCAGGTACGCGGTGAAACGGGGCGTCTCGTCGAAGACCTGGATCTCGAAGGCGCCCGGGTCGCGCAGCTTCGAGCGCACCCGGCGCATGTGCAGGATGTTCATCTCCACCGCGCGGCTCAGCTCGCCCTTCCTGATGCCGAGCTCCCGCTCGCGCCGTTTGACCGCGCTGGACGCCGGGTTGAGGAACAGCAGCCGCACCCGGCAGCCGGACTCGGCGAGCCGCACCAGCCGCCGCCCGGAGAAGTTCTGCACCAGCAGGTTCAGGCCGATGCCGATGGCGTCCAGGCGGCGGGCACCGCCGAAGATGTCCTCGCCTGGGAACTGCCGCAGCAGCCGTACCCGGTCCGGGTGGACGGCGACCACGTCCGCGTACCGGTCGCCCACCAGGTCCTCGACCGCGTCGACGGGCAGCCGGCGGGCGGAGGGCACGTCGCCGCCCGCGCCCAGGATCTCCAGGAGCCTGGCGGAGGCGCGCTCGGCCTGCGCGAGGACCGCCTGGGACAGGGCCCGGTTGCGGGAGACCACGTTCCGGGTCACCTCCAGCTCGTCCAGGGCGAGCTCCACGTCGCGGCGCTCGTCTATGTACGGCTCGAAGCACGGCCAGTGCTGCACCATCAGCTCGCGCAGCTGCGGCAGCGTCAGGAAGCTGAGCACGTTGTCGTCGGCGGGGTCGAGCAGATACCCCTTGCGGCGGCTGACCTCGCGTACCGCGACCGCCCGCTGCACCCACTCCTGGCCGGCCGGTCCGGCGGCGGTGACCACCCAGTCGTCGCCGTGGACCGGTTCGTAGATGGGGCGGAGAACGGCGGCCACGACCGCGCGCAGCCGCTGCTCCACCAGATTCAGCCAGATGTAGGCCCGCCCGGCCCGCTGGGCGCGGGTCCGCACCTCGCGCCACGCGTCGGCGTCCCAGTCCAGTTCCGGTCCGATGGATCCCATCTCCATCGGCCGTGCCAGGGACACCGCCCCGGGCGGGACATCCGCGGAGTTTCCCTCGTGACCCTCGTCACCAGGGGGCAGCTCCAGCCCTCCCGAGCCCACCCGCGCACCGCCTTCCGCTCCCCCGAGCCTCCCCAGGGGCAAGACCCCGGCCAACGATCAAGGAAGACTACTCCGGGAGTGCGGCACGGTGCAGCCGGATGGACAGGGTCGTTTCTCAACTACCGTTTCCGAGCCGTCCGTTCTGGTCGGCGAGGGCGGGCGGAGTGAGCGGATTCATAGCCGTGACGTCGCGCGGAGCGATGGAGAAGCCCTGCCAGTGGACCGGCATGGGCTGCTGGTCCTCGTCGCGCGCGACATGATGGAAGCCGACGTTCACCCACACCATCGGGTGAGTGAGAGTCTGGCCGTTGACCCACTTGTCGACCGTCTTGGCCGCCTCCGTACCGCAGTTGCCCACGTTGTCACTGGCGAACTGCTCGCACGGGTTGTACTCGGTGAAGTAGATGTCGTGCTTGGTGAAGTCGTGGCCGAGGTATTTGGTGGACGCCCCGGGGACGATCTCGTACGAGCGCGCGTGGCCGTCCTTGTTCTTGCCCGCGTCGCTGACGACCCGCCACCAGCGCATGTTCTTGGCGTCGCCCGCGAGTTCCTTGGTGACCGTGGTGCGTGCCGTCCCGTTGCTGGGCGCCTGGGCGCCCCGGGCGGGCGGGCTGACCACGGAGTCGTACTGCTCGATCCTGTTCCTGGAGGAGCCGTCGAGGCCGAAGTCGAGCCGCCAGAAGACGTTGTGGCTGTGGCTGGTGGCGTAGGAGCGGGCGCCGTTGCCGATCGGCCAGCCGCGGCCGTCGCCCGCGTCGTAGTCGTACGGCGAGAGGCTGCCGGTTGCGCCGACGTTCATGTTGACCGTGCCGTCGTCCTGGAAGCGCCACTCGGTGATGTACTCGTACCAGCCGACCTTGTTGACGGTGTATATCAGCAGGTCCTTGCCCTGGGCCTGGTAGACCTTGTTCCCGTCGTCGCTCTGCATGCGGTAGGCGTGGCCGCGCGAACGGGTCGTGGTGCACAGGCCGTTGACGTCCGGGTGGCGCGGGTCCCAGGCGTTCGGTACCTTCACCGTCTTGATGGTGCCGCCGGGACACTCGGCGGGCGCCATGTTCATCAGGCCCTGCGCGAACCCGGCGCCGGTCAGGTCGCTGTACTCGACCGAGCCGTCGTCGTAGGGGACGTCGATCTGGGCGAGCCGGGCGCTGTTCAGGACCTTGATCGGGCGGCTCTCGCCCGGCGGCTGGTAGGAGACGTGTTCCAGCACCAGACCGGCGTATTCGTCGTAGCGCCGGCACATGCGCCAAGTGGTGCCGGTGGAGAGCTTCTGTTCGATCCGGTAGGCGGCGGCGCACTCGGCGGCCGGCGCGGCGGCGGTCTTCGGCCGGGCGAAGGCCGGGGTGGCCGCCGTGCCGCCGAGGGCGAGCCCGGCGGTCAGCAGGCCGGCCATGGCCCGCCGGTGGAGCGACTGCCGACGGGCACGGCTGTTTCTGTTGCGCATGACGAAGAGACTCCTGTTGCACGAAGCGAGAAGGACGAAGGGCGAAGGGAAGCGAGGCACCGCGCCCGCGATCGGGAGATCCGGAGTCCGAGGTCCGCGGTCCGCAGTCCGCAGTCCGCAGTCCGCAGTCCGCGGTCCGGAAAAACGTTCCCTCGGAAGGCGGTGACCGCGTGGTTCAGCCGAGCCTGCCGACCTTTCGGGCGCTCAGGTCGATCACGAAGGAACGGCCGTCGATCCAGGAGCCGTTCGGGATCTTCGGGAGGAGCCGCACGCAGCGGTGCCTGCCGCACTGGTCGAGGACCGCGGGCTGGGCGCCCGGGACCGCCCGGTAGACGATGCCGGTGAGCATCAGCTGGCCGGGCGAGGTGAGGTCCTTGCCGGTGGCGTCCTTGTAGTCGGCCTTCAGACCCGCGCCCAGCGGGTCGGCGACGAGCAGCCGGGCCGCCTCGGCGTTCTCCTCCCGGGTGAGGGGCGGCTGCACACCGTGCTGGGTGCCCGTCCCCTCAACCTTCCCGGAGCGGAGGTCGACGGTCTTGGTGACAAGAGCGTCGCTCCTGTAGTCGTAGAGCGTGACCTCCGCGCGTCGGGGCGCGTCCGGGTCGTCCAGTTCGTCCGCGTCCGGTTCGGCGAGGTCGACGGCGAGGCGTTGTGGGCCCTTCGTGCCCTCCACGTCCTGTCCGGCGGCGAACTGCGGGCCGCTCAGCGCGATGTGCTCGGCGCGCCGCACCTCGTCGTCGGTCAGCGGGTCGTCGCCCTTGCCGGTCGCCCCCTCGGCGGGATCCCGCTCGACGACGCCGGGCCCCACGGACTGGTCCTGCTGCCGGGCGGCCTGTCGGGCAGCGAGCCCGCCGCCCTTGCCACCGGACTCCTCGGCCCCCGCCGAGCCCGGCAGCGTGATCCCGACCATGACGGCGGTCCCTGTCACCGCGATGGCCGCACCCGCCACCACCTTGCCCAGGTGGCGGCGCACTGTCCTGCGCACATTTCCCCCTACTCCCCCAGGGTTGCGGGAGTGGCTCGAGCCCCACTGGTTCGGCACACCACGGCGCGCGGTGGTCAGCGCGCGCCGGGTGTGCGCTGGTCGGCCGTTAAGAGGGATGCAGGTGAGAGAAGGTTCCATCGTCGGAGAGATCGGATGGCGCCGCGGACGATTCGCGCCATACTCGTCACTCGATGAGGGACCGAGCAGGATGAGTCAGGATTCCCGCTCGCTCAGGAGGGGGAGCAGTCACTTTCGGGAACTCGGCCGCAAGGCGCCCCCAGAGGGCCGGCAAAGCTGGGAGAGTCGAATTCATGCAGGTCTGGCCTGGAGAGGCGTATCCACTCGGTGCCACCTATGACGGCGCCGGGACCAATTTCGCGGTCTTTTCGGAGGCCGCCGACCGGATCGAGCTGTGTCTGTTGCACGACGACGGCTCGGAGACGGCGATCGAGCTGCGGGAGACGGACGCGTTCGTCCGGCACGCGTATCTGCCGGGGGTGATGCCCGGGCAGCGGTACGGGTTCCGGGTGCACGGTCCGTACGCCCCTGAGCGCGGGCTGCGCTGCAACTCGGCGAAGCTGCTGCTCGACCCGTACGCGCGCGCGATCAGTGGCACGGTGAGGTGGGGCGAGGAGGTGTACGGCTACCCGTTCGGGTCCCCCGACAAGCGCAACGACCTGGACTCGGCGCCCTACACCATGGCGTCCGTGGTGATCAACCCGTACTTCGACTGGGGCGACGACCGAAGGCCGCGCACCGAGTACCACCGTACGGTGATCTACGAGGCCCACGTGAAGGGCCTGACGATGCGCCACCCGGCGCTCCCCGACGAGCTGCGCGGCACGTACGCCGCGCTCGCCCACCCGGCCATCATCGAACATCTGACCGAGCTGGGCGTCACCGCACTGGAACTGATGCCCGTACACCAGTTCGTCAACGACCACCGTCTGGCGGACATGGACCTGAGCAACTACTGGGGCTACAACACGATCGGTTTCTTCGCCCCGCACAACGCGTACGCGTCCTGGGGCGACCGCGGCCAGCAGGTGCTGGAGTTCAAGTCGGCGGTGAAGGCGCTGCACGAGGCCGGTATCGAGGTCATCCTGGACGTCGTCTACAACCACACCGCCGAGGGCAACCACCTGGGCCCGACGTTGTCCTTCCGGGGCATCGACAACCCCTCGTACTACCGGCTGGCGGACGACCCCCGGTACTACATGGACACCACCGGGACCGGCAACTCCCTGCTGATGCGCTCGCCGCACGTCCTGCAGCTGATCATGGACTCGTTGCGCTACTGGGTCACCGAGATGCACGTGGACGGCTTCCGTTTCGACCTGGCGGCCACCCTGGCGCGGCAGTTCCACGAGGTGGACCGGCTGTCGTCGTTCTTCGACCTGGTGCAGCAGGACCCGGTGGTCTCCCAGGTGAAGCTGATCGCCGAGCCGTGGGACGTCGGCGAGGGCGGCTACCAGGTGGGCAACTTCCCGCCCATGTGGACCGAGTGGAACGGCAAGTACCGCGACACCGTGCGCGACCTGTGGCGCGGCGAGCCGCGCACCCTCGCGGAGTTCGCCTCCCGGCTGACCGGCTCCTCGGACCTCTACCAGGACGACGGCCGCCGCCCGCTGGCCTCCATCAACTTCGTGACCTGCCACGACGGCTTCACGCTGCACGACCTGGTCTCGTACAACGAGAAGCACAACGAGGCCAACGGCGAGGACAACCGCGACGGCGAGAGCTTCAACCGGTCCTGGAACTGCGGGGCCGAGGGCGAGACCGACGATCCGGCGGTGCTCGAACTGCGGGGCCGGCAGATGCGGAACTTCATCGCCACGCTGATGCTCTCCCAGGGCGTGCCGATGCTCAGCCACGGCGACGAGTTCGCGCGCACGCAGAAGGGCAACAACAACGCGTACTGCCAGGACAGCGAGCTGTCCTGGGTCCAGTGGCCGGAGGACGGCAGCGATCTGCTGGAGTTCACGCGCGCGATGGTGTGGCTGCGCCGTGACCATCCGGTCTTCCGCCGGCGCCGTTTCTTCCACGGCCGCGCGGTGCAGGGCACGCACGACGAGCTGTCCGACATCGCGTGGTTCACCCCGGAGGGTGAGGAGATGACCCAGCGGGACTGGACGTCGGGGCAGGCGAGCGCGCTGACGGTGTTCCTCAACGGCAACGCGATCTCGGAGCCGGGGCAGCGCGGGGAACGGATCACGGACGACTCGTTCCTGCTGATGTTCAACCCCTCGCCGAAGACGCTGCAGTTCGTGGTGCCGGTCAACCACGGACGCCAGTGGCAGGTGGTCGTCGACACGGCCGTCCCGGAGGGGCTGCCGCCGAGCACCGGTACGAAGATCGAGGCCGGGGGCCGGCTGACCCTGGTGGACCGGAGCCTGGTGGTGCTTCAGCGGCCGGACTAGCCCGTGGTGCGGCCGCGGGGCACGCGCGCGTGGAGGACGTTTTCCGTGGGCGGCCGGGTCGGCGGCGCGTCGATGACACGAAAGGCGGCGGGGCGGGTACGTAGCTTTCCATGACACCTGAGCGTCCCGGCCCGACGGTGCCCACGGCCACGTACCGGCTGCAGTTGCAGCCGCGGTTCCCGTTCGGTGCGGCGGAGACGGCCGTGCCGTACGTGGCCGCCCTCGGCGTCTCGCACCTGCATCTGTCGCCGATCCTCGAGGCCGTCCCGGGCTCGGCGCACGGCTACGACGTCGTCGACCACGCGCGCGTGCGGGACGAGCTCGGCGGCGAGGCGGGGCTGCGCTCCCTGGCGCGCACGGCGCGGGAGCACGGGCTGGGCCTGGTCGTGGACATCGTGCCCAACCACATGGCCGCCTTCCCCCGCCACAACCGGGCCCTGTGGGAGGTGCTGCGCGAGGGCCCGGCGTCGCCGTACGCCCGCTGGTTCGACATCGACTGGGACGCGCAGGGCGGGCAGCTGCTGGTGCCGGTCCTGGGGGGCCGGCTCGGCGAGGTGATCGAGGACCTCAAGGTCGACGGGGACGTGCTTCGCTACCACGAGCACGTCTTCCCGTTGCGCGAGGGCACCGGGAAGCTGCCGCTGCCCCAGCTGATCGACGCCCAGTGGTACCGGCCGGTGTGGTGGCGGCTGGCCCGTACCGACCTGAACTACCGGCGGTTCTTCAGCATCTCCGAGCTGATCGGGGTGCGCGTGGAGGACCCGGAGGTCTTCGCCGCGACCCACGGCACGCTGCTGCGGCTGCTCGACGAGGGCGTCATCGACGGCCTGCGCATCGACCATCCGGACGGACTCGCGGACCCGGAGGTGTATCTGAGCCGGCTCGATACGGCCACCGGCGGGCGCTGGACGGTCGTCGAGAAGATCCTCGCCGACGGCGAGCACCTGCCCACCGCCTGGCCGGTCGCGGGCACCACCGGGTACGACGCCCTGCGGCACGTGGACGGGCTCTTCACGGACCCCGAGGGCGCCGAGGAGCTGCTCGGCCACTACCGGCTCTTCGCGATCCCGCGCGGCGACCGCGGCGGCCAGTGGGCCTCGACGGTGCGGCGCGCCGCCTACGAGGTCGTCACCCACGAGCTGGCGACCGAGGTGGAGCGCCTCACCCGCGTGGCGAGCCGGCTGTGCGCCACGTCCCCGGACCCGGCGCTGCGCGACCACGCGCCCTGGGCGCTGCGCACAGCGCTGCGGGAACTCCTCGTCCGCATGGAGGTGTACCGGCCGTACGCCTCCCAGGACGCCGCCGAGGTGGTCACCGAGGCGGCCGCCGCCGAGGCCCGGGCCGCGTTCACGGTGCCCGAGGAGGCGCACGCGGTGACCGTCGTACGCGACCTGGTGCTGGGGCGGGCCGGCGAGGGGCCCGACCTCGAGGAGTTCCGGGCCCGGTTCGCGCAGACGGCGTCGGCGCTGCGCGCCAAGTCCGTGGAGGACACGGCGTTCTACCGCTACGTGCCGCTGCTGTCGGCGAACGAGGTGGGCGGCGAGCCCGGCGCCCCGGCCGTCGCCCCGGAGGACTTCCACGCGTACTGCGCGCGCGTGCAGCGCGACTGGCCCGTCACCGGGACCGTGCTCTCGACGCACGACACCAAGCGCAGCGCGGACGTGCGGGCGGCGATCGCGGTGCTCACGCAGTGCCCGCAACGCTGGGACGACGTACTGGCCGAGGCGACCCGCGCGGACGGTGACGCGCCCGACCCGCAGCTGGCCTGGGCGGCCTGGCAGACGCTGTTCGGGCTCGGGCAGGCGGACGAGGAGCGCCTGAAGGGGGCGCTGCTCAAGCATGTGCGGGAGGCGGGGCTGCACACCTCGTGGACCGAACAGGACCCGGCCTACGAGGAGGCGGTGGCGGCGTTCGTCTCCGGAGGCCCGTGCGGGGCGCCGGAACGGCTCGTGACGGCCCTGAGGGACGAGCTGGCACCGCACATCCGGGCGAACGCCCTGGGGACCGCGCTGGTCCAGCTGACGATGCCGGGTGTGCCCGACGTCTACCAGGGCACCGAGGGCGAGTACCGGGCCCTGGTCGACCCGGACAACCGGCAGCCGTTCGCACCGCAGCAGACGGCCTCGGACAAGGCGGACCTCACCAGAGCCGCGCTGCTCCTGCGCCGGCGGCGCCCCGAGGTCTTCGGTGCCTCGGCGACGTACGCGCCGCTGGCGGCCGAGGGGCCGGGTGCCGCGCACTGTGTGGCCTTCGTGCGCTCCGGCGAGGTGCTCACGGCGGTCACGCGACTGTCGCTGCGGCTGGCGGAGGCGGGCGGCTGGCACGACACGTCACTCCCACTGCCGCCCGGCCGCTGGGCCGACGCGCTGGCGCCGGAGCGGGAGTACGAGGGGCACACGCGCGTGGCGGACCTGTTCGCTCGGCTGCCGGTGGCGCTGCTGGAGCGGGTCGGCGGGCGGTGACGCCGCGCCCCTGTGCGCCGTCCGAAGCGTTCCTCACCCTCGCGGGGCGCGGGCTGCACCAGCGATGAGCCCGCGCGTCCGCGCGCGCGTGGGGTCGTCAGCTCCTTCCCACGTGCGTGGGGTCGTCAGCTCCTTCCCCACGCTCCTGGGGCATCGGCGACGGCCCCGTGTGTGTGGCGACCGCCCGGCACCGAGCGGGCCGGTGTCTGGTCCGACAGCGCGAACACCGCGCCGGTCTTCGCGGTCAGGTCGCAGCTGTTCGCGAAGGTGCGGGTGTAGTCCACCTTGTGGCCGTTCCACTCGCCGCGCGCGGAGACGGTCACGGGGGCGTAGAGCATCGTGCAGTAGGACTTCTCGGCCGGAATGCGGCGGATGTCCCCCTGCACGGCGGCCAGTTGGTCGCAGGCCTGGGCGGCCCGTGCGTGCCCCTGGGGCGGGTTGCAGATCAGGAGCGTGCCGCGGACGTCCCGGGAACGGGCGTCGCCCTTGGTGACCGTCAGATAGAGCCAGTTCCCGCTGGTGGCCGGCCGGGGCGCGGCCTGGGCCGGTGTCGCGATGAGCAAGGCGGTCGCGGCGAGCAGGGCGCCGCGCAGGGCCAGGATCGTCTTGTTCATTCCCTGTGCATCGGCACCGCGGGCGCCGAACCCCAGTCCTTCTCACCCGAATGGGAGCGTAGGGCCGTGCGCTGCCCGGCGAGTTCGAAGGCGGCGAGCACCACGCGGGCCTGGTACTCGGCCTGGCGCGCCACGGGGATCCAGCGTGCGTCGTAGCCGTCGTGGTAGTCGGCGCACCAGGCGTCGATCAACCGGTCCAGTTCGGGCAGCACGTCGGCCGCCGCGCGCCCGGCGGCCCTGGCGAGCTGGTGCAGCAGTCCCGCGGTGCGCAGCGCGACCCGGCGGCCCGAGATGCCGAGGGCGGTCAGCCGTGCGGTGTCCAGCGGCGGCAGCGGCCGCTGACCGGCGCCGTACAGGTCGGGGTCCCAGGAGTCGGCGAGTCCGGGTCCGACCAGTAAATAGTCGTCCACCGGGGCGAGCAGCCGGGCCGCGTCCGGCACGGCGTCCAGGTGGGGGCGGACGCGGGCCAGCAGGCCCTCCAGAAGGCGCGTGTCGCGGCGCAGCGTGCCGCTGACGGCCCGCAGGACCCCGTCGGGGTCGGCGAGCGGTGAGGGGTCCTCCACGGCCGCCACGCCCCACATGGGCGCCTCCACGACCGCGGTGACGGTGCCGTAGCGGTGAGGGTGGAACCAGGTCGACTCGACCGCGGCCTCCGTGATCGCGGCGGCGAGGTCGCCGCGGCGCGGGGGCGGGATGCGGTACACGGCGGGCCCGAGGAGCGGCCAGTACAGGGTGTCGTACGGGCCGAGTTCGCGCGGGATGCCCAGTCGGGCCGCGGCGTGGGCGAGCCGCTGGGCCATGCCGGGCAGGTCACGGGTCAGTTCGACGAAGCCGCCGCCGACGTCGACGCCGTGCAGGGAGCACTGGAAGAAGGGCCGCAGCTCGTCCTGGAGGTCGAGCAGGGCGCGGGTCTCGGGCAGGGCGGCGTGATCGGCGCCGTCGGGCAGCCACTCGGGCTGTTCGAGGAAGCCGGGTCGGAAGAAGTTACGGAAGTACCGGCCGAGGGTGTACGGGCCGGACAGCCAGCCCTCGTTGCGCCGGGCGCCGTCGGGGTCGATGCACAGCAGCAGGTTCCAGGTGGCGTCGGCGTCCCGGCCCAGCCGGGGGTCGGCCAGCGCCCGTTCGGCCAGGCGCAGGGCGGTGGCGCCGCCGACGGGCTCGTTGGCGTGCGGTCCGGCGACGACGAGGGCGTGGCGGCTGCCGTGGCCGACGGAGAGCAGCCACAGGGGCGTGCCGCCGCGGGACGTGCCCACGCGGCGGAGCCGGGCGTCGCGCGGGTGGCCGGCGGCCAGCGCGGCGGCACGGGCGCCGAGTTCGTCCACGGTCGGGTAGCTGAGGAGGGGCGGCAGGGCACACCTCCCCTATGTGGTGCCGTCGATTCACCTGCTGTACATGGCGTACGCACAGTCAGTCACGGCTGGGCAGGTACGTCAACACCGTCGGAGGTACCGAAGGTCGGGTGGGGGCGGGACGGTACTCCGACGGCGTAACGCGCTCCGCGCGGCAGACCGCGCCCTCGCCCCGCTCCGTGCGGCAGAGCGCGCGCCGTGGCCCCGATCCGGCCCGGCACGCCGGTCCTCGCGGGGAGGGCGCCCTACTCCGACGCCAGGCGGAACGTCATCCTCCCGAAGCCGACCTGGTCGCCCTCGCGGACGACCGCGGCACCGATCACCCGGCGGCCGTTGACGGTCGTGCCGTTCGTGGATCCGAGGTCGCGCAGTATCCACAGGCCGCCCTGGCGACTCAGTTCGGCGTGCACACGGGAGACCGTCTCGTGGCTGAGCCTGAGGCCGCTCGCGGGGTCGCGGCCGATCCGCAGCGGGTAGGGCCGGTCCGGGTGGGGCAGCAGCAGCTTGGGCAGCCGCTCGGCCTGCCAGGCCCGCCGCAGCCGTACGGTGAACCCGGAGACCGCCTCCACGGTCCCGAACACGATCCGCGACCAGCGCTTCTCGGTGGGCAGATCGGCGGTGAGCGCGGCCAGCTCGTGCGGCTGCCGGGCGACCAGGGCCAACTCCATGCGCCGGAGGAACGTGTCGTGCGACAGGCGCCCCAGGGCGACGCCGTCGCGGAGCACCTTCAGCGCCCTGTCGCGTTCGGCGTCCGAGAGCCGCGCGGGGTGCGTGTGGAACTCGAAGGACGACGTCACGGACGTGATTGTCGGTCAGTCGGCCCGGACGTGTCCAGAAGACGCAAAGACGGCCCAGGCCGCCGTCAGGGTCGTTCCGTGTGACGAAAGCGCCGATCGGGCGGCGAAGTGATCGCGTTTGACGCACCATGGACGGGCTACATCACGATGGGCAGACGAGGGGGAACGTCAGTGCGGTTCGAGGTGTGGGCGCCACAGGCCGGCCGGGTCACGCTCCACTGCGGCGGTGCCACGCGCGCGTTGGAGCGCGATCCGGAGCGCGCCGGGTGGTGGGCGGGCGAGGCGGAGGCCGAGGACGGCACGCGTTACGGCTTCGCGCTGGACGACGGCCCCGTGCTGCCCGATCCGCGCTCGCGGCGCCAGCCGGACGGGCCCGACGGGCAGAGCGCGGTGGTCGACCACGGACGGTACGCGTGGCGTGCCGCGTGGCCGGGGCGCGGGCTGCCGGGCGCGGTGCTGTACGAGCTGCACGTGGGCACGTACACCCGTGAGGGCACGCTGGACGCGGCGGCCGAGCGGCTCGAGCACCTGGTGGAACTGGGCGTCTCACACGTCGAGTTGATGCCGCTTTGCCCGTTCCCGGGGCGGCACGGCTGGGGTTACGAGGGTGTCTCGCTGTGGGCGGTGCACGAGCCGTACGGCGGCCCCGCGGCGCTGAAACGGTTCGTCGACCGGGCGCACGAACTCGGCCTCGGCGTCGTTCTGGACGTGGTCCACAACCACCTCGGCCCCTCCGGCAACCACCTCCCCGCCTTCGGCCCGTACTTCACCGACACCCACCACACGCCCTGGGGCTCCGCCGTGAACCTGGACGCGCCCGGCTCGGACGAGGTGCGCGCGTATCTGATCGACAGCGCGCTGGCCTGGCTGCGCGACTACCGGATCGACGGCCTGCGCCTGGACGCGGTGCACGCGCTGCACGACACGCGCGCGATCCACTTCCTGGAGGAGCTGTCGCAGGCGGTGGACGCGCTGGCCGCCGAGGTGGATCGGCCGCTGTTCCTGATCGCCGAGTCGGACCTCGCCGACCCACGGCTCATCACCCCCCGCGCGGAGAACGGCCTCGGCGTCCACGCGCAGTGGAACGACGACTTCCACCACGCGCTGCACACCGCGCTGACCGGCGAGTCGCAGGGCTACTACGAGGACTTCGCCCGCGCGCCCCTCGCGGCCCTCGCCAAGACCCTGACGGCCGGCTTCTTCCACGACGGCACCTACTCGTCCTTCCGGGGCCGGCGGCACGGCCGCCCGCTGGACCGCAGCCGAGTGTCCGCGCACCGCCTGCTCGGCTACTCCCAGACCCACGACCAGGTCGGCAACCGCGCCCAGGGCGACCGGCTCTCGGCGTCCCTCTCCGCCGGCCTCCTTGCGTGCGCGGCGACGCTGGTGCTCACGGCCCCGTTCACACCGATGCTGTTCATGGGCGAGGAGTGGGCCGCGGGCACGCCCTGGCAGTTCTTCACCGACCACACCGATCCCGACCTCGCCGACGCCGTACGACGGGGAAGGCGCCGGGAGTTCGCGGCGCACGGCTGGGCGGAGGAGGACGTGCCCGACCCGCAGGACCCGGCGACCCGGGACCGCTCGTGCCTGGACTGGTCCGAGCCGGAACGCGAGCCCCACGCGCCCGTGCTGGCCTGGTACCGGGAGCTGGTCGCCCTGCGCCGCACACAGCCCGACCTCTCGGACCCCGACCTCGGCGATGTGAAGGTCATCTACGACGAGGACGCGGGCTGGCTCGCCTTCCGCCGCGGGGACGTCCGGGTCGCCGTCAACCTCGCCAAGGAGCCGGCGCGCATCTCCCTGGGCCTCCGCAACGCGCGCGTACTGGCCGCCTGGGAGCCGGTTCAGCCGCCGGACGAGGACGGGGTGGTGACCGTGCCGGGCGAGTCGTGCGTGGTGCTGACGCAGGAGTGAGGTGTCGGCGCACCCGCTCGCGGCGGACGTGCGCGCAAGCGTTTACGCCCGCGTCGACGTGACGGCGCACGCGCACGGCCGCCGGCAGGCGCCGGGCGCGGTGGCGGCCGCGCGGGCGCGGTGGCGGC
>NZ_JBFBBS010000009.1:140945-285888 GCF_040682835.1 Streptomyces sp. NPDC051104
CCGGCGCCCCCACGTTTTCCGCCCCGCGGCCCCGGGCGGCCGCCCGCCCCCGCCCGCGGGCTGGCCCGGGGCGGGGGCCCGGCCGCGGGGGCGCGGTGGCGGCACGGGCCTCCGCGCCCGCGCGGCCGGACGCCCCGCCGACGCCTACGGCGCCGCGTCCCCCGGCAGTTCCGTGACGCGTTCCAGCAGGATCGGCTCCCAGGCGCGGCGCAGGCGGGCCCGGAGGTCCGGCAGGGGGGTGTGGCCCCGGCCCTGGAGTCCCCCGGCCAGGTCGACGAGTGCGTCGCAGCGGGCCAGCCAGAGGCCGCGCAGGCAGGGGCGGGCGCCGTAGCCGGCGAGGGTGGCGGCGCGCACCGCGGCGGGGGCGCCGACGGCCGCGGCGAGTCCTGCGATGTCCTCGGCCGGGTCGCCGATCACCGCGTCGTTCCAGCCGAGGACACCGCGCACCCGCCCGTCGTCGCTGACGACGACGTGGTCCTCCCGCAGGTTGCGGTGCACCAGGACGGCCGCGCCGGGCTGGGGAGCGAGCTGGCGGGCGGCCGGGGCGGCGAACTGGGCGAGCCGGGCGGGGTCGAACTCGTCCCGCTCGGCGAGGCGCTCCGCGGCGTGCGCGGCGGCGGTGCGCACGGCCTCCAGGGAGCGGGGCGGGAAGCGTGGCACGCCGAGCGATTCGGCCTGCCGTACGGGTACCTCGCGCAGCCCCGAGAGCAGGGCCGCGAGGTCCGCCTCTCCGACCGCCGAGACGTCCCGTTCCCTTCCGGTCGAGCCGGGCAGCCGGGCGTCGAGGGTGTAGCCGAGGTCGGCGGCCCACTCCCCGTGCGCCACGCTCATCGGCACCGCCGTCCCGATGTGCGGCCGCACCAGGGCCCGCAGCCGTAGTTCACGACGCTGGCGGGCGGTGGCGTCCCGGTCGGCGGCCAGCCGCAGCACATGGCGCGTGCCGACCCACCAGGTGGCGTGCCCGCCCTCGGCGACGGGCGTCACGTCCGGTCCGTCGCCGTCGTGGAGCAGGGTGCGGACCAGTCGGCGTACGGTCTCCGCCGTCGGTGTCGGTGCCTCGGTCATGATCGCGCCGTTGTCGTCTCGGTGGGCCTGCTGCGGGTTCTGCTGCCGGGTCGGGCTGCCGTCGCGGCCTCGCGGTCGCGTCGGCGGGCGGCCACTGCCTCCTTCACTCCTTCAGTCGACCGTCGCCATCTCACGGGGCGTGTTGTTCAGGCGGCGTCCGCCGTCCTCGGTCACCGTCACGATGTCCTCGATACGGACCCCGAAGCGGCCGGGCAGATACACACCGGGCTCCACGGAGAAGCACATGCCGGGGACGAGGGGCTGCTCCTCCCCCTCGATCATGTACGGCGGCTCGTGCGTGGTGACGCCGATGCCGTGCCCGGTGCGGTGGATGAAGTACTCCCCGTACCCGGCGTCGGCGATGACCGCCCGGGCCGCCCGGTCGACGTCCTGGCAGGCCGCGCCGGGCCTGACCGCGCGGAAGCCCGCCTCCTGGGCGGCGCGCACCAGGTCGTGCACCCGGCGCTCCTCCTCGGTGGGTTCGCCGACGTGGACCGTGCGGGTGGTGTCGGAGCCGTAGCCGTGCTTGAGGCCGCCGAAGTCGAGGACGACCATGTCGCCGCGTTCGATGACGCGCTCGCCGGCCTCGTGGTGCGGGTCGGCGCCGTTGGGGCCCGAGGCGACGATGGTGAAGTCGACCTGGGAGTGGCCGAAGTGCCGTAGCAGATCGGCGAGGTCGGCGGCGACCTCCCGCTCCCGACGACCGGCGAAGGGGACCTTCCGGATCTCCTCGTACGTGGCGTCCGCGGCGGCGCCCGCGGCGGCCAGGCGGTCGAGTTCCGCGGCGTCCTTGACGGCCCGCAGCATCGGCAGGGCGCGGGTGAGCGCGACGTGGCCGGCGTCGGGCAGCCGTTCGCGCAGGCCGAGCAGGTGCAGGGCCCAGGCGTTGTCGCTGATGCCGTAGCGGCCGTGGACGGTCAGCAGGGAGGCGGCCGCCTCGTAGGGGTCCTTGCCATCGGTCCAGTCGCGCAGTGTCAGGGCGCTCCCGCCGGGCGCCCGGGCGGCGTCGGGCGCCTCCAGGGTGGGTACGACGAGGACGGGGTCGTGCCCGGTGCGCAGGACCAGCAGGGTGAGGCGTTCGGTCTCCACCGGGCGGTATCCCGTCAGCCACACCAGGTCGGGTCCGGGCGCGACGAGGACCCCGTCGAGCCCGGCCTCGGCGGCGGCGTCCGCGGCGCGCCGCATCCGGGCCGCGTAGTCCTCGGCGGTGAAGGGCGCGGGACCGTCCGTGTCGGGCGGTACGGGCGTGCCGGTCATCCATAACCTCCGCTGATCCGGGTCCTCCCAGGGTCTACGGGCAGCATCCTGCCCCTCCGCAGGGGCGGACGCGAGCCCATTGCGACCATGACGGCCCGCGGACCGGGCGGCGGATCCCGGCGCCGGCCGGGGACGGCGGTGGGCTGGCGTGAGGACGGCGGGGGCGCGGTGAGGTGACGGCGGGTGGCCGTCGGCGTGGCGCACGGTGAACGTGTGCGCCCGGCTCACGAACGGGTGAGCCGGTGGGCCGCCCCCGGGTCACCCCGAAGCTTGACGACCCACAGGCCGCGGACGACCCACAGGCCGCGGACGACCTACAGGCCGCGGTCGACCTACAGGTCGTGGGCACCCCGCGAGGTGCCCATGGATGCCTGACGGCCCCGCGCGCACCTCGACACGCCGGCGCGGCTCGCGCCCGCACCCCGCCCTGCGCGTGCCGGCGCGAGCCGCGGTGGACACAGCGGCCCGGCGTGCGGTCAGCGTGCCACCGGCGTCGTTCGCAGGGTGACGGCCGAAGCCAGGTCCGGGACGAAGCCGTGGAAGCGGCGGGCCAGGTCGTCGGCACCGTAGCGGTGGCAGTTGCGGTGCCAGTTCAGGATGGCCGCCATGTAGTTCCGCAGGTCGGCCACATAGCCGTCCATGACCTCGCGCGCCTCCTGGGAGAGTGCGAAGTCGCCGAACAGCACGGGCAGTTCGCGGGCGGCCACGTGCTGGAACTGCTCCATGCGCTGGTTCATCAGGTCGCCCACGATGCGCAGCGCCGTCGGGTAGTCGCAGCCGAAGAAGTTCTGCACCACGAGGAGCGCGTTGTGGATCTCGCCCTCGTACTGGATCTCCTTCTGGTACGAGAAGACGTCGTTGACGAGCATCGCGTAGTCGATGGCCGCGTTCTCCAGTGCGCGGACCGTACCGCTGCGGTACGCCTCGGGCGGGACCGCGGGGCCGTGGCCCATGCGGCAGAGGTTCTTCGTGAGGTCGGCGCCGAAGGTGGCGCGGCGCATCTCCAGGTAGTCGACGGGGTCCGGGATGCGGTTCTGGAGCTGGTTGGACAGCTCCCACAGCCAGCTCTCGGTCATGTCGTCCACGGCGGCGCGCAACGATCGCCGCTGCTCCGGGGTCATCCCGGCCGTGGTGCGCGCCCACAGGTCGATCAGGCCGCGTTCCATCCCGTTCGCGGGGACGGGGAACTCCTCGCCGTCGAGGGGCATGCACGACGACAGCCGCTCGGTGCACAGCCTGGCCGCGGCGAGGTCGCGGCGGTGGCCGAAGACGAGAGGGTAGTAGTCGTCGCCGTAGGTGCCCCAGGACAGCCACTGGGAGCTGAGGTCCAGCGCCTCGGGGGTCGCGTCCGGGTCGAGTCCTGACGCGCAGAGGGGCAGGTCGTACGCGGCCAGCTTGTCCTCGTCCCAGACGCCCTCCTGGAGCATGCCCATCCGGTGCATCCAGGGGGTGAGGCGACTGCGGGCGCCGGCCAGGTGCGGGCTGAGCTCGACGTCGTAGGGCATGCGGAGGTCGGGGATCAGCGAGGGCCCCACCTGCCGGAAGGGAAGGTGGGTGTACGCACGCAGCCTCCCCCACTGCCTGAAGGGCGTGGGAGGTGCCCCCATGGCCCCCGCGTCGGCGAGCAGCCCGCGCACGTCGGCGGCGGACGTGCCGAGGCCGGAGAGCCCGAAGGGGCGCTGCCGGGAGCGGGCGTTCTCGTTCATGTAGCGGCTGGAGCGCAGGTGCCATTCGTGGCCGCCGGACTGCCAGTCCTGCAGCCCCTTCGCGTACGCGGCGACGGCCGCGAGCTCGTCCGGGGTGAGACCCCTGTCCAGGGCCAGGGCGGGGACTTCCGTGAACGCGGTGTGCTCGAACTGGTGCAGACGTGAGGTGAGGATGTCGTTGACGGCGTCGGCCGCCTCCTGTGTGCCGCAGCCGAAGAAGGTCTCCAGGACGAGGACGCCGTTGCTGTTCTCACCCTCCTCCTCGACCTCGCGCTGGTAGGAGAAGAGGTCGTTGCGCAGGTGGACCGCGTCGGCGAACGTCTCCATGAGTACGCGCAGCGGGCGGGACGTCGCGACACGGTCGGGTACCTCGGCGGTGGCGTACTCGACGAGTCCCGCGGACCAGGGGGCGCCGCCCACCTTGCGGCGCATCTCGATGTACTCGACGGGGTTGGCGATCCGCCCTTCGTTGATGTTGGACAGCTCCCACAGGGATTCGTTGAGCAGGTGCTCGGTGGCGACGGCGAACCGCCTGCGCCAGTCGGAGGACATGGACGGCACCGTGCGTGCCCACAGGTCGGCAAGGCCCGCCTCCACCGGGTTCTCCGGGGCCGGTACCGCGGTGTTCAGGTCCAGGGGCATGAACAGCGGGAGGCGGTCCAGGTAGGCCTTGCCGCCCTCGCGGTCCTGGGTGCGCTTGAAGGTCTCCAGGAAGTGGTCGTCGAAGAAGAACACCCACACGTACCAGTCGGTGATCAGGGAGAGGGCCGGGGCGTCACAGTCGGGGTGGGTGTACGCGCACAGCAGCCCGTAGTCGTGCGCGTCGAGGTCGGACTGCTCCCAGATGCCGGAGCCCTCCAGCATGCCCATGGCGCGGGCCCACTGCGTGGAGTGGGCGCGCGCCTCGTCGACATGCGGGTTCAGCCGCGCGGGGTACGGCATGTAGAAGTGTGGGAGGTCGAACGGCTGCGTCATGGCCGGGTCCTGCCCGCGGGGTGTGGGAGGCATCCGTTCGGCGGGGTGTGATCACACCAACGCGTGAATCGGGGTGCGGTTCCCTGCGGGGCACGCTGGACTTGGTTCCGCCCCGCCGCCCCTGCGCCAGACGCCTGGATTCGGCGCGCCTTGTCCGGGTCCGGACCGCCCGGAGAGGCCGGCCGACAAGCAGCGGCTGACCGGCGTGGCGGGCAAGTGCCGGTACGCGGCGACCACCGCTCACCGGTCCAGAACCGCGTAACAGTCTGTGCTCAGTCGCGGCCCCCTTGCATGAGTCGGCCAAGGGCCGTGGCTGCTTGACGCAGCGCCTCCTCGGGGCAGCGCCCCTGCTCGACCAGCTCGCGACTGCCTTCGCCTCGCTCCGTCCTGCCCACGCCGCTCACCGGCCGACCGATACGGACGCCCACGCCGCTGCGCCGGCACTTCACGACGGCATCACGGACTCGTGAGCCGGGCCGATCCCCAGCCACCGGCATGGCCCGGGGACAGCCCCACCCTCGCGCGCCGGACGGCCATCACCCACCGCAGGTCACTGAGCAGTAAGAATCGAACACGACCGCAGCCGGCCCCGGCACCTCGGGGCTGGGTTCGGGGATCACGGCCTGACCTGGATCAGCGCGTGCGTGCCGCTCGTACGCCAGCGCTGTTCCTCCGCCGCGACCAGCGACGCCTCGGTCGCCGCGGTGAGGCCCACGATCACGTCGGACTTCAGGGTGCGCAGCGCCGCGACCGGGCCGGGGAAGTACGCCGTGGTGTCCGCGAACGGCGTCGTCGGCGGGTGGAGCCGGTCGCCCACCAGGCGGCGGTAGTTGAGGTCGCCCTTGAGGATCGTCAGGTCCGCCTCGGCGAACTGGGCACGCAGGTCGTCGGGCATGTCGGCGTACGGCAGCGGGGCGCAGGAGAACGGGTGCGCCCGGACCTCCAGGCGTCCGTCGGCCAGAGCGGTCCACAGGCGCTCCCCGGCGGCCGCCGCCTCGCCCTGTGCGGCGGTGAGGCGGCGTACGGCGTCCACGACGTCGGCGGTCGTGGCGTCGGAGATGTAGTAGGGATACGCCTTCACGTGCAGCAGGGCCCGCCGTACCCGGCCCTGGGCCAGCAGATGGTCCAGCAGGAGCAGGTCCGGGATCAGTTCCCGGCCCGCGTTGTCGGCGACCAGGCAGACCGTGTCGCAGGGCAGCAGGGACCACAACACGTCGCTGTCGTCGGCCACGAGCCCGGAAGCCGCCGCCGAGGCGCCGGGTGCGGACAGGCGGAAGCCGAGGTCCGCGCGGTTGCCCCAGAGCGAGCCCTGCAGCAGTGCCCGCGCCCGCGCGTCGGCCGGCTCGCCGGCCATCCGGTCCAGGGCCGCCAGTTCCTCGTCGGTCTCCGCGGAGTCGAGTTCGGCGAGTTTGAAGGGGCGGAACGGGTCGATGCCCTGCCAGGGATCCGGACCGAAGTAGCCGACCGCCTGGAGGAGGTGGCGGTAGAAGTAGCTCTCGGACCACAGGAAGGGCACCTCGAACCAGGACCGGCCCAGGTACTCCCGGGCGCCCCACTCCGCCCACCGCACGTCGTCCTCCGTGCCGAGGGGCTGGATGACGCCCTCGGTGGCGCTGGTCAGCAGCGCCTCCAGGGCGTGCCGCCGGTCGGGACCGTACGGGAAGGCGTCCCGCACCGCGCGGATCAGCGCGGGATGCCGTGCCGAGAGCACACCGTGCGGGAAGGAGCCCGGCTCGTCGGCGAGGATCACGGGGGCATCAGGCATGGTCTCGGGCTCCTCAGGGGCCGGCGGGGATCCCGGGCGGCAGGTCCACGTCCGTGAACCGCTCCTCGAGCTGCTTGTCGTAGCCGGCCTCGGTCCACACGAACTTCTTGAACTGCTCCGGCGTCAGCAGACCCTGCCACGGAGTGCCGCCGGGGCAGAACACCGACGCGCACCCGGCGCAGTGGTACGCCGGTCGCCACAGCGCCTCGGCGCGGGACTCGCCGGCGGTGACGAAGGCGCGTTCGCGGGCCTCGCGGCGGACCACGACGACCGTCCCGACCAGCAGCAGGACGGCGAGGAGCGATCCGCCGGCGGTGTAGAGGGGCTGGTGGTGCGCGACGCCGCTGTAGGCGAGGGCGGCACCGACGCCGACGATCAGCATGCCCTCCAGGAAGTGCACACAGCTGTCGAACCGTGACGGCGCGCCCGGCGACCGCGCCAGCCGGTCGGCGAGTCCGTCGCGCATGGACGCGTGATCGGCGCAGACCTCGGGGACCGCCCGTACGGCGGCCGAGCCACAGCACGGACATTTCACGTCAACCGCCCCTGGGGCCCTCTCCGTTGCCATGCGCCTACGCTAACCGGCGCGTCCACCCTCCCTCGCGCCGCCGGTCGGGCCGGCACGAGGCGCCGTACGTCTGAACAGGCGCCGTCGCATCCCCGTACTCCTCGATGCGGACCCCTCGCCCGCCGGACCCGACGCGCATGGAGACACCGGATGCCCGCTCACCGCACCGTCGCCGCGGCCGCCGTCGCCGTGGCGGCCACGCTGCTGCCCGCGACCCCGGCCCTCGCCCACGGCGCGCCCACGGATCCGGTCAGCCGGGTGGTCGCGTGCTCACCGGAGGGCGGCGAACGGGCGCGGACCGCCGCGTGCCGGGCGGCGATCGCGGCGAACGGCGCCCCGTTCACGGCCTGGGACAACCTGCGGGTGGCGGACGTGAACGGCAGGGACCGGCAGCTGATCCCCGACGGCCGGCTGTGCAGCGGAGGGCTGCCCGCGTACCAGGGCCTGGACCTGGCGCGCTCCGACTGGCCGTCGACCCGGCTCACGCCCGGGGCCACGCTGACGATGACGTACAGCTCGACGATCCCGCACACGGGCACGTTCAAACTGTTCCTGACCAGACGCGGCTACGACCCCGCGAAGCCGCTGACCTGGTCCGACCTCCCGACGAAGCCGTTCGCGGAGGTGACGGACCCGCCGCTGCGGAACGGCGCCTACCGGATCAGGGCGACGCTTCCGGCGGACCGCTCGGGGCACCACGTCCTGTACACGATCTGGCAGAACTCCAGCACGACGGACACCTACTACTCGTGCTCCGACGTGGTGTTCGCCGCGTCCGGCGGTTCGGGCGCCGGTACGGACAAGGGCGGGTCGAGCGGCACGCCGACACCGTCACCCAGCGCCCCGGCGACCACCGTGCCCGGTGCTCCGGCGACCACCGCGTCCGGCGTCCCGGCGACCACCGCGTCCGGCGTCCCGGCGACCACCGCGTCCGGCGTCCCGGCGACGACCGTACCCGGCACCCCGGCTGCGGCCGACGCGCCGCGCGAGGACGGTGGCCCCTCGGTGCCGTTGGCGGCGGGCGCGCTGCTCCTGGGGGGCGCCGCACTCGCCGTGCTGCGCCGCCGACGCGGCTGAGACGGCCGCCCCCGGTCCCGCCGGAAACCGGAGGCGGCCGTGGGCCGTCAGTTGACGGAGACCACCGGGCTGCCGGTCTGGCTGGTGTCGGTGACCGGGGCGTACTTCGCCGTGAAGTAGCCGTTGGCGAAGCACAGCGACGAGCCCGAGGTCTTGGTGAAGTGCTGGCCGGTGAAGGCGATGCTGTCGTCGGTGTTGCTCGCCGTGCCGGTCAGGCTCGGCGCTTGGTAGACGCAGGTGATCGTGCCGAGCAGGGTGCGCAGCTTGACCGTGGTCTGGACGGTGGAACCGGCGGCCGGGGTGACGGTGACGGTGCCGTCGGAGGCGACCGTGGTCGTGTAGGGCAGGTTGTCGACGGTGATGCTGCTGACGCCGAGGACGCCGGTGACGTTGCTGGTGCAGTTGCTGCTGTCGAAGCTGTGGCCGGTGAGCGACTCGGTGGCGGTGCCGGGGGCGGCCGGGTTGTCGGTGACGGTGGCGGTGAACGTCGACGAGGTGCAGGAGACACCGCTGGTGCCGGTGGCGCTGGAGTAGAGGGTGGCCGTGGTGCCGCTCGCGAGCGACGCGTTGAGGACGTCGCCGACGGCGACGGCGGTGCCGCCCGCGCCGCCGGTGGTGAGCACCGCGCCGTCCGCGGAGGCGGGGGACGACGTGGCCACGGCGAGGGCCGCGGCGGCGCCGGCGCCGGCGCCGGCGAGCAGGGATCGGGTGGTACGCATGGGGTGCTCTTTCCGAAGTGGGGGGTTGTGCCGGTGGTGGGTGGGTGCCGCTGCCGTCCCCTCACGCCTTCTCCGTACGTGACGGGACGGCAGCGGCGGCCGGGCCACCGGGGACGGTCCGTGGACAGGGCAAACCGGACGTGCCGGTGGCGCGGAAGGGTGACCGGATCGCTGGTGGATGTGAAGGATCCGTGCGGCGCACCGCGTGTGCGGAGGTGTCACCACACGCCCCGGAAGGCGGGGGCCGGGAGGGCGACGTGGGCCGCCGTGCGACGGATCCGGCGCCACGGATCCGCGGAAAACACGGGACGTTGTAGACCTGATCGATCGTCAACGTCAATACACCGAACATAAGTTGGCGTGTCGGCACGCGAGGCGCGCAGGTCGCGGCCACCGCACCGGAGGCGCCGACGACTGTGCCGGCCACCGGGCCGATCACCGGCACCACACAATCAACACGCTTCTGCCACAACTCCCTTGACCCCTGGATGTAACCCCCGGTAACTTCGGTGGTGGCCACTGCCGCACCACGAGTAAGCCCTTGCACACGCGGGAGATGTGAGGAGGCGTGCGCGGTAGCCGCTGTCCGCGCCAGGACACCGCGCCAGTGAAGCCCTATTCGCATTGACCATGCCCAGGAGCAGACATGGCCTCGTCCTCGGACGCCATGGCGTCCCCCGGTTCCACCCCCGAGCCCCCGGAAAGCGGTTCCGCCGCCGAGGGGTCACCCGCAAGACGCGGGCGAGTCCGCCTGCGCCGCGCCGCGGTGATGGCGGTGCCTGCCACCGCGATCGCCGCGGGACTCGCGATCATGACGGCCCAGGGAGCACTGGGCGTGCAGTTCGCGATCTCCGGTATGGCCTTCACGGTCACCGCCACCGACCTGAACGGCACCGGCTTCGAGCAGTTCGGCGGCCTCGACACACTGGACAAGGACAACCCGCTGAGAGACACCGTCGGTGACGAGGTGGCGGTCGTCACCTCCGTGATCAAGAACGCGACGCTCAACAAGCTGTGCCAGAGCGTCGACCTCGGCGGCTCATATCTGAAGATCACCGCGGGCGGCGGCAGGGACAAGGTCGTCGCCAGCGATCTGACCACCGACTCGACCCAGCTGACCGGTGACGCCGACTTCACCGACATCGAGATCGGCAACGACGCCGGCACGCTGAACAAAGCAGGGGTGAAGGGCCCCCACGGTGTCTTCAGCCAGCAGTCCGACACCGTGCACATCGCCAACCTGCGGCAGACCAACTACGCCACCACGGCGGGCACCTTCAAGCTGCCGGGGCTCAAGCTCAGCTTCAGCGACTCGGACTGCCCCTCATGACGAGCGGGCCGAGGGCCGCCTTCCGGCGGTGGCGGGCGAACCGGCCCTTCTGGGGCGGGCTGCTGCTCGCCCTGGGCGGGGCGGAGATCCTCCTCACCGAGAAGGCGTCGCCGAAGGTGGTCATGCACATCGGCATGCAGGGCGTCGCGGGATACCTGCTGCCGACCGTGATGGTGCTGTCCGGTCTGCTGATCCTCTTCAACCCCACCCAGCGCCTGTTCTACTCGCTCATCGGCATCCTGACGTCGCTGGGCACCTGGCTCACGTCCAACCTGGGCGGCTTCCTGATCGGCCTGCTGCTGGGCGCGGTGGGCAGCTGTCTGGCCTTCGGCTGGCTGCCGGACCAGGAGCCGCGCCGGGGCGTGCTGCGCCGCCGTCGCGACCAGGCCCCCACCGCCGGCTCGGCCGTGTCCTGACCCCTCACGCCCCTCGGCGGGCGGGCGGCCGCCCCGGTCCCACACCACAACGGGGCTCCCCTCCGGATCCCGCCCGCCGAGGCCGTACCACGAGCCGGCGTCCCCCGCGCGGTCGCCGGTCAGCGTTCCCGCTGCCTCGCGGTGACCGTGAAGCGCGCGCCGTCCGGGTCGGCCAGCACCGCCTCGCCGGCGCCCTCCTCCCACTGCAGCACGGACCCGCCGTGCGCGCGGGCCGCCAGGACGCAGGCGGTGACGTCGTCGACCGTGAAGTGGATCTGCCAGTGCGGGCGGATCGTGGGATCGGGTGCCGCCTCCACCGCCCCCGAGTGGATCCGCGCGATCACCACTCCGCTGCTGCGCAGCACGACCTCGTCGCCGTCGTAGTGGACCTCGCAGCAGCCGGGGCGCGCCGCGGCCCACTCCAGGACCTCGCCGTAGAAGATGGCGGCGTCGAAGGCGTCACGCGTGTGCAGCCTTATGAAGGTGGGCGCGGCGGCGCGCCACTCCTCCCAGTCCGTGATGAGCGGACCCTCCCAGATGCCGAACACGGCCCCGTCGCGGTCCGCGAGCAGGGCCGCCCGGCCCGGCGGGAGGGCGAGCGGTCCCACGGCCGTCGTCCCGCCGCGCTCCCGGCAGCGGGCCGCGGCGTCGTCGGCGCTGTCGACCGCGAAGTACACGGTCCAGGCCACGGCCATCTGCCACATCGAGGCGACGGCGGCGATCCCGGCGACGGGCACCCCGTCCGCGAGCGCCACCCGGAACCGGTCGCCGAGTCTGTTCGGCCGCCACTTCCAGCCGAGGACTGCCTGGTAGAACTCCTCCGCGCCCTCCAGGTCGCGGGTGGCCAGACTCACCCAGCACGGTGCGCCGAACACCGACTGACTGGTTACTTCCCCCTTGCCACGTGTCTCGTTCTTCTCCATGACCACACCGCCCGGTACGTTTTCCACGACTCCGCCTTCGGGCGCCTGAGCCGGCGCCGGGCACCTCCTGCGTCGTTCGCTGAGGGCCTCCGGGTACCCCGATCGCACCCTTGCAAGGATGCGCCACCGAACGCCGGGTTTCATCCTGAGACGGGGCAGCCGGGGCGCCTGAGGCCCGGAACCGCCTCAGGCGCCCACACCCAGCGACCAATGCGGGCTGCTGCCGACCAGGCGGCAGGCGAGGAAGTACAGCGGTATGGGGGGCGTGTACGGAGAGTCACCGTCCGGTCGGTGGAGCAGCCGGGGCCGGCCGGGGCGGGGGCCGCTCCACGAGGGGTCGCGGCGGCGTGCGTCCGCCGCCGCCGCGCCCGGTCCCACGCGCGCGTCGACGGCGTAGCTCGTCGTCGGCGGCCAGGTGACTCCTATGTCGGAGCCCGCGGGAACGATCCACCACCAGCGCAGGTCGTCGGCGAAGACGCAGCCGACGCGGGGCAGGCATTTCATGATGCGTTCACCGTGGCCCCCGGGGATGCCCACGGCGTCGTACCCGAGGGGGGCGGCCAGCTCCCCGGGGAGGGGCAGGCGGTCGGGCGGCTCGGGCGGGAGGGACGTGTGCGGGGTCGGGGAGGAAGCCGGACGGGACAGCGGGTCGAAGACGGGCGGTCGTTCCATGCGATGGGGATCCTTGTTGATCATTTGCCTCCGGGGCGCCTGAGCCGGTGCTGAGAGGCCGACCGTGCTCAGCCCTCCTTACGTCGGGCCTCCGCGCGATCGGCTTCTCAGCACCGGCGCGCCCCTTCGGCTTGGGCGGCCGGGTGGGGGTCGGGCCTGAGCGTGTGCGGGAGCTGGAGCGGGTCGATGGCGACGGTCTCGCCGGGTTCGGGTGCCAGATCGGCCCGGACGATGCGGCCGGAGCCGTCCGGGGCGTCCCGCACGCCCCAGTCGCCGCTGAGCATGCCGACCAGCATCAGCCCGCGGCCGTTCTGGTCGTCCGGCCCGGGCCGGCGCCGGGTCGGGAGCGTGCCGCCGCGGTTCTCGTCCTCGACCTCGATGCGCAGCCGGTGGCCGTCGGTACGGATCCGGCAGATGATCCGGTCACCGGCGGTGCGCTTGACCGCGTTGGTGACCAGCTCCGAGGTCACCAGCACGGCGTTGTCGGTCGTGCAGTCCCCGGTGCCCCAGTGGCCGAGCAGCCGCCGGAGGCTTGTGCGGGCCAGGCCGACGGCGGCGGGGACCGCCGGGAGGTCGAAGACACCCGTTCTCGGGTGTGCCGCGCCCGCGGGCAGGCGGGCCACGGACTGGGGGAGGGAGGGCGGAGCCATCGCCGTTCGCCTTTCGTCTGCCTGGGGACCTGGCCGGTACCCACCGCCTTCCGGCGACGGCGCGATCCTCGCGCCGCAGAGCCGAAGCAGCCCCGTCTCCCCCAACTGAGCTGCTCAGCACCATGGTTTCACCGCCCTCGGGCGGTATGAACACTGTGGCATCCGGCAACAACGCACCGCAACCAGCAAGTTGAAAATTGCAATTCGTGAGGTGCATCCTGCTCCTATCGGCGGAAGATCGTGACAGACTGCGACCGTGCATCCCGTGCGAGGGGGTAGGCGTGACCGCGGAAACCGACTGGGGCGGCGCCCCCACCGTTCTGCGCATGATCCTCGGCCGGCAGTTGGAAGAGCTGCGCACACGGGCCGGTCTGACATACGAGCAGGCCGCCGAGGCGATCGGGGTCAGCCACTCCACGATCCGCCGTATGGAGGCCGCCAAGGTGGCCCGGCTACGGATCGCGGACGTCGAGAAGCTGCTGCAGACGTACGGCGTCACGGACCGGCAGGAGATCGACACGTTCCTGAAGTCGGTCCGCGAGGCCAAAAAGCGCGGCTGGTGGCACACCTACCGCGATGTGCTGCCGGACTGGTTCGCCGCGTACCTCAGCCTGGAGCAGGCCGCCTTGCAGATCCGCGCGTACGAGGCCGAGTTCGTGCCCGGCCTGCTGCAGACGGAGGACTACGCGCGCGCCCTGCTGAGCGCCGGCAACCCGCACGCCCCGGCCGAGGCGACCGAGCGCCGGGTGGCGCTGCGCATGCGGCGCCAGGAGCTGCTGTCGCGGCCCTCGCCGCCGCACGTGTGGGTGGTGATGGACGAGACGGTGCTGCGCTGGCCGGTCGGCGGCCCGAAGGTGATGCGCGCCCAGATCGACCATCTGATCGCGATGAACGCCCTCCCCCATGTCACCTTGCAGGTCATGCCGTTCGGCAACGGCCCGCACCCGGCCATGCGCGCAGGTGCGTTCCACCTCTTCCGGTTCCGGGCGCCCGAGCTGCCGGACATCGCCTATCTGAGCGGTCTCGTGGGCGCCGTCTACCTGGACAAGGCGGACGACGTCGTGGTCTACCGCGAGGCCCTGGACCGGTTGGGCGCCCAGTCCGCGCCCGCGAAGAAGACCGAGGCCGTCCTCGGCGCGATCCGCAAGGAGTTGTGAGAAGTGCAGGACCCGATACGCACCTGTATGCCGTCCCACGCCCTCGGCGCCCGCGGCTGGTCCAAGCCCTGGAGCGACGACGCGGGCGGCGCCTGTGTGGAGGCGAAGAAACTGGCCGACGGCAGCGTGGCTCTGCGGCAGTCCACGGACCCCGACGGCCCGGCGCTGGTGCTCGGCCGCACCGAGATGGCGGGCTTCCTGGCGAGCGTGAAGGCGGGCGAGGCCGACTTCCTGCTGTGACGCGCGGCCGCACGCCGCTGCCGATCCTCTTTTATCTCTGCGTCCTGTGTGTTCGTCTCTGCGTCCTCAGCAGAGCCTTCCCTCCCACCCCACGACCGAGACCCCACAACCGAGACCCGGAAGAGGAGACGGCGTTGCCCGACAACGGATGGCCTGCCGACCGCATCGACACCGAGAGCGCGCACTCGGCGCGCATCTACGACTACATCCTGGGCGGCAAGGACTACTACCCCCCCGACAAGGAGGCGGGCGACGCCATGGCACGGGAGTGGCCCGCCCTGCCCATCCACATGCGTGCCAACCGGGACTGGATGAACCGGGCGGTGCGCCGGCTCGCCGAGGAGGCGGGCATACGCACATCGGCACCGGCATCCCCACCTCCCCCAAGCTGCACGAGATCGCCCAGTCGGTGGCGCCCGAGTCACGGGTGGTGTACGTCGACAACGACCCCATCGTGCTCACCCTGTCCCAGGGGCTGCTGGCCAGCGCGCCCGAGGGGAAGACGTCGTACATCGAGGCCGACTTCCGCGACCCCGAGGCCATCCTGGGTGCCCCCGAGTTCCGGGAGACCCTGGATCTCGGCAGGCCGGTCGCCCTCACTGTCATCGCGATCGTCCACTTCATGCTGGACGAGGACGACGCGGTGGGGATCGTACGGCGGTTGCTCGAACCGCTGCCGTCCGGAAGCTACCTGGCGATGACCATCGGGACCGCCGAGTTCGCGCCCGAGGAGGTGGGCCGGGTGGCACGGGAGTACGCGGCCCGCAACATGCCGATGCGGCTGCGGACGATCGACGAGGCCCACGAGTTCTTCGAGGGGCTTCAGTTGGTGGAGCCGGGGATCGTCCAGGTGCACAAGTGGCACCCGGACGGCACGGGGGAACAGGGTGTTCGGGACGAGGACATCGCGATGTACGGGGCGATCGCCCGTAAGCCGTAGCTCACGGCACCGCGCCCCCTGTCGAGGCCGTTCGGCTACGACTCCGCGTGCAAGGCAGGAGTTCGGCCGCCGCCGTCATGTCCGCCGCCAGGGGGCGATCGTCCGTGCCGTCCCGGCAGGACGGCGTCGGCCGTCCGTCGTGAAGGCCGGTACGGCGGGCGGGGTGGAGCGCAGGCGCAACCCCCGTACGTCGACGATCAGTTCCGCGACCAGGACCGTACGACGACGCGGGTGCCCGCCCCGGAGGGGGCGGGCACCCGCGTCGGCCGTCCGCGGTGGTGTCCACGGCGTGGACGTCAGTCCAGGCCTGCCGACTTCAGCCAGGCCTTGGCGACGTCGAGCGGGTCCTTGTTCTGGAGCTGCACCTGGGTGTCCAGGTCCAGCAGGGCCGCCGTGTCGAGCTTGGCCGAGACCGCGTTGAGCGCGTCGACGCCCTTCTGGTCGAGCCCGCTCTTGTAGACGAGCGGCTGCACGTTCTCGAACCCGAAGAGGTTCTTCGGGTCCTGCAGGACGACGAACTTCTCCTTAATGATGATCGGGTCCGTGGTGAAGATGTCGGCCACCTGCACGGTGTTCTTCTTCAGCGCCGCCTGGGTGAGCGGGCCGCCCGCGTCGAGCGCCTTGAAGGACTTGAACTGCAGGCCGTAGACGCTCTTCAGGCCGAGCAGGCCCTGCTGCCGGGTCTGGAACTCCGGCGAGGCGCCGATCACCAGGTCCTTGGCGGTGTCCTTGAGGTCGGCGATGGAGGACTTCTCGGTGAGGTTGTACTTCTTCGCCGTGTCCTGGTTGACGGTGACGGAGTCCTTGTCCTGCGCGGGCGCCGGTTCCAGGAGCGTCAGCTTGGAGTCCAGCTCGGCGTTGATGGCGGCCGTGGTGGCGGCGACCGTCTTCGGGGCGGCGTTCTTGTCGAGGTAGGCCAGCAGCGCGCCGCTGTACTCGGGCAGGACCGTGATGGAGCCGTTCTTCAGCAGGCCGTACGTCGTCTCGCGACTGCCGATGTTGGGCTTGTAGGTGACCTTGACGCCCTTGGCCTTCAGGGCCTCGCCGTAGACGTCGGCGAGCAGGATGCTCTCGGAGAAGTTGTTGGAGCCGACGACGACCGTGTCGCCGCTCGCCTTGCCGCCCTGGAGCGGGTCGTCGGACTTGGTGTCGGAGGACGAGGAACACCCCGCGAGCAGTGCCGCCGTGGCGGCGAGGGCGACGGTGGCCGCGCCGGGGAGTCTCCTGCTGGACGTGCTGGTGTTCGCGGTAGAAGTCACGGTTCCCGTTCCGGGCTCGGGTGTTGGGCAGGGCGGGGCAGAACTGTGCGGCGTGCGGGCACCGCACTGTGCGATCCAATCCAGCCGGTTCTCGGTCAGTCAAGAGAATTCCGATCACCGATTGACCTCGAAGCATGGCTGGTTACGGACGTCCGGTTGTGAAGAGGCGGCGGACGGACGGAGGTGGAACCGGGCGTTCTTGTAACGGATTCTTGACGTGGGACCACGGAAAGCGGTCACCAAGAGGCGGTAGCCTCCCGGAAGTTGGCGACGGGTTCCAGTGTGGGCCGACAACGGCGTGCCGGGCCGCCTTGTGCCGTTTCCCGCCGACCCATGCCGGTTTCCCGCGTGCCCCGACCGATTCATTACGGCCACGTGAAATCTTCGCGCCCGCAGACGCCTTCGAAGGAGGCTTGGTGTCCACGAACGAGGTGGACACGCCGGCCTGTCCGGCGCCGTCGCCCCCGGAGGGCGGCCCAAGCGGCTTCGCCGGCCGGTGGCCGTTCAGGCGCAAGCTCAACGTCCTCGTCGGCGTACCGCCGCACGCCGACGTCACGCACGACGCATCCGTTCTGCGCAGGGTTATCGATGGCCTCCGCGCCGTCCCCGACTCCCGGGGGGAACTTCGTGACACCGACTGAACCGGTCGCCGGCGGCACGGTCGTACGCCTTCGACGGGAGGGTGGAGTACGACGTCGACCAGGTCCGCTGGGCGCTCGATGTCTCCGACCACGTCCCGGTCATCGTGTTCGACGCCCGCGAGCGCGGCTCGGTCCGCGACGCGCTGCTCGTCGTCCTGGAGCTGGCGCCGGCCCGTTCGGAGGGCTGACGCACGGCGCGCGAGGGCCCGGGGAGCCCCACGTTCCCCGGGCCCTCGCGCGTGTCGTTCAGGCGCTCCTGCGCACTCCCGGCGACACCGCGGCCCGCGACACCGCCCAGAACACCGTGAGCGTCGCGAGCGCCAGCACGGCCACCAGGGTGGCCCCGCCCACGACCTTCTCGTAGTCGCGCTGGTAGAGCCCGTCCACGATGTAGCGGCCGAGGCCGCCGAGGCTGACGTACGCGGCGATGGTGGCCGTCGAGACGATCTGGATGGCCGCCGAGCGCAGACCGCTGAGGATCAGCGGCAGCGCCACGGGCGCCTCGACCTGGAACAGGATCCTGGGCTCGCTCATGCCCATGCCCCGCGCGGCGTCCACCGGTGAGGGGTCGACGGAGCGCACGGCCTCGTACGTGGTCACCAGGATCGGCGGCACGGCCAGCACCACCAGCGGGATCATGACCGGCAGCAGTCCGAGGCCGAGCAGCACGAACATCAGGACCAGCAGACCGAAGCTGGGCAGTGCGCGGGCGGCGGTGGCGACGAACGCGAGGACGTTGCCGCCACGCCCGGTGTGGCCGGTGAGCAGACCCACCGGCAGCCCGATGGCGGCGGCGATGGCGAGGGCCGTCAGGGAGTACTGGACGTGTTCGAGCAGGCGTTGCGGGATGCCGTCGTAGCCGTGCCAGTGGGCGCTGTCGCTGAAGAACGCGTTGACGAAGTTGAGGACGTTCACCGGGCCGCGTCCTTGAGGGCGAGTGCGGACGGTTCGGGCCGTGCGGCGGCCTTCCGCCTCCTGCCGGTGCCGCGCGGCATCCACGGCGTCAGCAGGAGGCGTACCAAAACGAGGAGGGCGTCGACGAGGATCGCGAGGACGGCCGTGGTGACCACGGAGTTCACCGCGAGGACGGGCCGGTGGTAGAACATCGCGTCGGCGAGGAGGTTGCCGAGCGCGCCCTGGTTGCCGATGAGGGCGCCGACGCTGACCAGGCTGATGCTGGAGACGGTGGCAACCCTGAGGCCTGCCAGGATGGCTGGCGCGGCGATCGGCAACTGCACCTGGAGGTAGCGGCGTACGGGCCCGATGCCCATGGCGGTGGCCGCCGCCAGCGTCTCCTGCGGCACCGAGCGGACACCGTCCACGATCGCCGGTACCAGCACCACCAGGCTGTACACGGCCAGCGGGATCATCACGGTGAGCTCGCTCTGGCCAGTGTAGTCGATGAGGACGACGAAGAACGCCAGCGACGGGATGGCGTACAGGACCGTCGTCACACCGAGGACGGGCGGGTACAGCCAGCGGAACCGCACGCACAACTGGGCGATCGGCAGGGCGGCGACCAGGCCGGCGAGGACCGGCAGCAGGGCCTCCCTCAGGTGCAGTCCGATCAGCCCCAGCCAGCTGTGCTGGAGGTCGCTCGGGATGTCGAAGAACCCGTTCATCCGGCGACCTTCGTGTCGCTGACGCCCTCGGCGTGGGCGCTGCGTATCGCCTCGGCGATGGTCGCCTGCGAGACCACGCCGGCCACCCGGCCGCTGTCGTCCACCGCGACGGCCCACCCGGTGGGTGAGAGCACGGCGCCGTCGAGCGCGGCGCGCAGCGAGTCCTTGCCGTGGGCGAACGGCCGCCCGTACGGCAGCAGTCGCTCCGGCGCGATGTCACCGGCGGTCAGTTCGCCCGCCTCGCTCCAGCCGAGAGGTCTGCCGTCGAGGTCGGTGACCAGCAGATACGGCACCTCGGGCGTGACGCGGGAGGCGATCTGCTCGGCGGTGGAGCCGACGGCGACGATCGGGGCCTTCTGCAACTGAAGGGCCTCGGAGGTGAAGAACGACAGCCGCCGGATGCCGCGGTCCGTGCCGAGGAAGTCCTCCACGAAGGCGTCGGCGGGGGACGACAGCAGTTCGGCGGGCGGTGCGAACTGGGCGAGCCGGCCGCCGGTGCGCAGGACGGCGACCATGGTGCCGAGCCGGATCGCCTCGTCGATGTCATGGGTGACGAAGACGATGGTCTTGCCCAACTCGTCCTGGATCCTGAGCAGTTCCTCCTGCAGGCCCTTGCGGACGATCGGGTCGACGGCGGAGAACGGCTCGTCCATCAGCAGCACCGGCGGGTCGGCGGCGAGTGCCCGGGCCACGCCGACGCGCTGCTGCTGTCCGCCGGAGAGCTGGTAGGGGTACCGCTTGGCGAGGGAGGCGTCGAGCCCGACCCGTTCCATCAGCTCCCGGGCCCGGTCGCGGGCGCGGTCCTTGCTCCAGCCGAGCAGCCGGGGCACGGTGGCGATGTTGTCGACGATGGTGCGGTGCGGGAACAGCCCGGCGTTCTGGATCACGTACCCCATGGACCGGCGCAGGACGTTGACCGGCTGCTTGCCGATGTCGACGCCGTCGAGGGTGATCGTGCCCTCGCTCGGCTCGACCATCCGGTTGATCATGCGCAGGGTCGTGGTCTTGCCGCAGCCCGAGGGGCCGACGAGGACGGTGATCGAGTGGCCCGGTATCTCCAGAGACAGCCCGTCGACCGCCACCGTGCCGTCCGGATACCGCTTCGTGACTGAATCTATCCGTATCAAAACGCCGAATGCCCTTCGGGTGTGGCGGAGAGCGGCCTCAACTCGGCCGATGTCGCACGGGCCGTTGCGGGGAGAGTGTAGACGGCGTGTGTTGCGGCACCGTGGCGCGTGCGACGGGACCTCGAGGGAGCCGCCGGGGCAGGGCCCAGGTGAATCCTTGGCTTGCGGGTTTGCGCAAATCCGCAGGCGAGGGAGAGCATGACCGGCATGCCGCTGAACGAGATGGCCATGACGACAGCGAGCCTGCCGGAGCTCACCACGGGACGGCTGCTGTCCTCGTGGCACCTAGACGTCCCGGCGCTCCTCCTGGTCCTCCTCCTCGGCACGCTCTACGGGTGGGGCGTCCTGAGGCTGAGACGCCGGGGCCAGCCCTGGCCCGTGGCCCGCACCGCCACTTTCGCCCTGCTGGGCCTCGGCACGCTCGTCGTGGCGACCATGTCCGCGCTCGCGGTGTACGACCACGCGCTGTTCTGGCCCGCCGCGGTGCAGAACATCCTGCTCGACCTGATCGCTCCCCTCGGCCTGGCGCTCGGCGACCCGCTGCACCTCGCGGTCCGCGCCCTGCCCGAGCGTGCCTCGGGGCGGGTGCGGCGTGCGATGACCGGGCGGGTGGTGCGACTGCTCACCTTCCCTCTGGTCAGCACGGCCCTGGTACTCACCACCGAGCTGACGGTGTACTTCACGCCGTACTTCGCGACCGCCCTGCGCCTCGGCTGGCTGCACGAGCTGATGTATCTCCACCTGCTGCTGGCCGGGACCCTTTTCGTCGTGCCGGTCCTCACCCACGAGGGGGCGCTGCCCGCCTGGTGCACCCACCCGGTGCGCGCGGCGCTGGTGTTCGTGGACGGGATCATCGACGCGGTACCGGGGATCGTGGTGATGACCCACGGCACGCTGATCGCCGGTGCCTGGTACCTGCGCCACGCCCCGCCGTGGGATCCGGACGTGCACCACGACCAGCAGCTCGGCGGCGGCGCGATGGTCAGCATCGCGGAACTCGTGGCGCTGCCCTTCCTGCTCGCGATCCTGGTGCAGTGGGCGCGCACCGAACGCGCCCAGGCCGTCGCGCTGGACCGCCGCCTGGAGACGGAGCTGGTCCCCGCGGCCCCCGCCCCCGGGCAGACGGCCGACGAGGACCGCGTACGCCCCTGGTGGGAGACCGAGGACAACGAGGTGGCCCAGCGCATCCGCCGGCAGCGGAACTGACGCGCTCACCGGGAGGCTCGGGCGAGGCCGAACCAGCCGAGGACGGTCTGCACGAGCAGGATCGTGGACATGGTGGCCACGCCGACGACCACGGCGGTGGCGGTGATGCGGTAGCGGGGCCCGTTGGCGGCCGGTCCGAGCACGGTGCGGCGGTTGGTCAGCACCAGCAGGGAGACCAGGACGACCGGGCTGATCAGGCCCTGCAGGACCTGGGTGCCGATCAGCAGCCGGATGACGTCGATCGGGGTCATGGCCAGGGTGGAGCCCAGGACGATCCGTGCGGTGAACAGGCCGAGGGAGAGCGGGGCGTCGCGGAAGCCACCGCCGCCGCGATCGGCGGAACCGGCCCACCATCGTGCCACCGGGCGACATGACCGGATTGTTGGGGAGCCCTTACCGGTGCCTTCCCGGTCGTGGATCTTCGGCCCCGTACGGTTGCGGTGGTGCGGCGGCTGTCCGTCGCCGACCATTCGACCAGGTGGGAGTGTGGATGACGACCGGTCGCCGGGCCGTGCTGGCCGCCATGGCGTCCAGTGTGCTCGCCGGATGCGCGGGCCGGAAGAGCACGAGTAGCGGCGGGACGCCCACGTCCGGCCCGCCCGGTGCGCCCGCACCGAACGCCACGGCCACCCCGACGCCCGCCCCTTCGGCGACGGCACCGGCGGTGACCCGTGCCGAGATCGTGGCCCGCTACGGGCATGCCGTGCCGCACACCTGGGGCTTCGAGGCCCCGGGGGTGGTGCACGCGCTGCCGAAGGGGAAGCGTGAGATCGCGCTGACCTTCGACGCCTGCGGCGGCCCGGGCGGCAGCGGCTACGACAGGGCGCTGATCGACTTCCTGCGCAGCCGGGAGGTACCGGCGACCCTGTTCATCAACTCCCGCTGGATCGACGCCAACCTGGCCCTCTTCCGCCGGCTGGCCGCCGAACCGCTGTTCGAGATCGCCAACCACGGCACCCGGCACCGCCCGCTGTCGGTCACCGGGCGCTCCGCCTACGGCATCCCCGGTACCCGGGACGCCGGCGAGGTGTACGACGAGATCGCCGGCAACCGGGCCGAGCTCACCCGGCTGCTGGGCGCCCCGCCGCGCTTCTTCCGGTCCGGTACCGCGTACTGCGACGACGTCGCGGCACGGATCGTCAGCGACCTGGGGGAACGCTTCGCGAGTTTCTCGGTCAACGGCGACGGCGGCGCCACCTTCACCCCCGAGCAGGTGCGCACCACCGTCGGGTCCGCGCCCGGCGGCTCCATCGTCATCTGCCACATGAACCACCCCGAGGGCGGCACCGCCCCGGGCATCGCCGCCGCCGTACCGCGGCTGCTGGCGAGCGGTCACACCTTCGTCCGCCTGTCGGACGCGCTGGACTGACGGAGCGTCGGGGCCCTCCCTCAGGGCCTGGGTCACACCACGGAGGCGATCAACTGGTCGATCAGGGCGATGAGGACGTCCCGGCACGACTCGCGCTCCCGTGCGTCGCACAGCAGCACCTGGACGTGCTCGGGCAGCGCCAGGGCCTCCCGGATCTCCTCGGGCGGGTACGGGTGCTGCCCGTGGAAGCCGTTGACGGCGACGACGAAGGGGATGCCGCGGCGTTCGAAGAAGTCGATGGCGGCGAAGCTGGACTCCGGGCGGCGGACGTCGATCAGGACCACGGCGCCGAGCGCGCCGATCGCCAGGTCGTTCCACATGAACCAGAACCGCTGCTGACCGGGCGTGCCGAAGAGGTACAGCACGAGGTCCCGGCCGATCGTGATGCGGCCGAAGTCCAGGGCCACCGTGGTGGCCCGTTTCTCCTCGATGCCGACGAGGTCGTCGACGTCCAGCCCTGCGGCGGTCAGCGGTTCCTCGGTGCGCAGCGGGACGATCTCGCTGACCGACCCCACCATGGTGGTCTTGCCGACGCCGAAGCCCCCGGCGATGAGGATCTTCACCGTGTCGGGGGCCGGCGCCGGAGGGGTGGCGGTGTCAGAGCCGGCCAAGGCCGTCCCTCACTTTCTGCAGCAGTTGAAGGTCCGGAGTGCGGGAGACGGGATGCGGCGGGCGGATGGTGATCCGGCCCGCCTCCAGCAGATCGCACAGCATGATCACGACCACGCTCACCGGCAGATCGAGATGGGCGGCGAGTTCCGCCACGGCGATCGGCTCCGCGCACCGCTTCAGGATCCGCGCGTGCTCGGGCTGGAGCCGGGGCGCCCACGCGGGCGGCGGGTCCACCGCCGTCACCGTCGTGATGAGGGTGAAGTCGGCGCGGCTGGGCCGGGTCCGTCCGCCGGTCAGCGTGAACGGCCTGACCAGCCGGCCCGCCGCGTCGCCTCCGCTCACCTCACTCGCCGCTGTCGGACACGCCGACGCCCGCACGCGGTGCCGCACTCAGGTGCTCGCCGATCTTCTTCACCAGCATGTTCATCTGGTACGCCACCACACCCACGTCGGCGCCCGGGCCGGTGAGGACGGCGAGGTGGGCGCCGGGCCCGGCCTGGGTGAGGATCAGGTAGCTGTGGGCCATCTCGATGAGCGCCTGGCGCACGGGGCCGCCGCGGAAGTCCGTGCTGACGCCCTTGCTGAGGCTCATCAGGCCGGACGCGGTCGCCGCGAGTCGTTCGGCGTCGTCGCGGACGAATCCGGTGGAGTGGCTGACGACCAGTCCGTCCTCGGAGAGCACCACCGCGTGGGCGACCCCGGCGACCCGGTCCACGAGTGAGGTGAGCAACTGGTCGAGCTGGCTGTGCGTGGCGGGGGAGCGTGTCATGTCGGTGTCCTTCACGAGCGGTCGGCGAGCGGTGTGGACGTCGGTGCGGCCTCGGGTGCGTCGGCCACGGCGGGCTCCTCCTGGTCGTACTGCTCCAGGGTGCCCTCGTCACGCGCCCGGAGCGTGCCGCGCTGGAAGCCGGCGAGGGAGGAGGCGGCGCGTTCCGCGGTGAACTCGTCGAGCACGCCGTCCCCCTCGGCGGGCGCGGCCTCCTCGAGCAGCTCGGCGGCCAGACTCGTCTGCGGCACCCGGCGCGGCAGCGGGGGAAGCCCTCCCGCGCGCCCGGCTTCATCGGTGTGCACGGCGCCTTCCCTCGGGGTGGACTCCCGGCGCCGGGCGTCGGCCGCGGGAGCGGTCCCGGTGGTGCGGGCCGCCGGGCGGGCGTGCCCGGGTTTCCGTACGGGCTCGGCGTCAGGTGCCTGTGGGGACCCGGGGGACTCGCGCACCACGATGTCGTGCGGGACGAGCACGATCGCCGTGGTCCCGCCGTACGGCGACGGGCGCAGCGTCACGGCGATGCCGTGGCGGGTGGCGAGGCGGGCGATCACGAACATGCCGAGCCTGAGGTCGTCGGCGAGGGCCACCACGTCGAACTGCGGAGCCACCGCCAACTGGGCGTTGAGCTGGGCGTAGTCGTCCTCGGACATACCGAGGCCGCGGTCCTCGATCTCGATGGCGAGGCCCTTGGCGACCAGCGCGGCCCGCACCTCGACGGGGCTCGGGGCGGGCGAGTACACGGTCGCGTTGTCGATGAGTTCGGCCAGCAGGTGGATCAGGTCGGCCACCGCGGGCGGGGACAGGTACACGTCCTCGTCGGCGTGCACCTCCACCCGCTGGTACTCGGCGACCTCGCCGACGGCGCTGCGCACGATGTCGATCAGCGCCACCGGTTCGGTCCAGCTGCGCCGGGGCTGCTCACCGCTGATGATGACGAGGTTCTCCTCGTAGCGGCGCAACTGGCTCGCGGTGGAGTCCAGTTCGTACAGCCCCTTGAGGACGTCCGGGTCCTGGTGCTGCCTCTCCAGCGCGTCCAGCTTGCTGAGCTGGAGGTTCACCAGGTTCTGGCTCTGCCGGGCGATGCCGAGGATCACCTTCTGGAAACCGCGCCGGGTCTCGGCGAGTTCGACGGCGGTGTGCACGGCGGTACGCTGGGCGGTGTTGAACGCCTGGGCCACCTGGCCGAGTTCGTCGCGCCCGTAGTCGAGCGGTGGCGTCGCGGACTCCACGTCGACCTTCTCGCCCCGCTCGAGCCGGGCCACCACGTCGGGCAGCCGCTCCTCGGCCAGAGACAGCGTGGCGAGCCTGAGCCCACGCAGCCGCCGGGACAGGGAGCGGGTGATCCGCCAGGACATGCCGACGCACAGCAGGAGGGCGGCGAGCCCTCCCGCGCTCAGCGAGCCGGCCTTGAGAAGCAGGCCGTGCGCTGTGGCGGCGCTGCGGTCGAGCAGCTGCGCCGTCTGCTGCCGGATCAGCGCCGCGTACTGGTCGGCGAGCGTGTTCATCGCGGTGCTCCACCGCTGCCGGACGTCCGGCAGTGCGATCCCACGCGTGCCGGACGCCGTCCGGGCCGCGAGCACCTGGTCCTCGACGTTCTGCAGGGTCGCCCACTCGGGCGACTGCAGGATCCGCTCGGCCTGTGTCTTCATGCTCCCCTGGAGCGAGGGCACGATCTGGTCCTGGACCAGCCAGCGGCGGGCGTGGACCAGCTGCATGAGCTGGTCCCACGACGCCTCGTCCATGTGCCGCGACGGCCAGGCCAGGGCGAGCTCCGCGTCCTCCTGGGAGGCCAGCTCCGCGGCGTGCTCCAGTGCGACGAGCGGGCCGGCCTGCGAGGTGAGGTCGCCGTCGTCGACCTGGGAGAGCTCCTGGAATGCCTGGATCTGCCGGCCGATGATCGCGGTGTACTGGTCCAGCGCCTGCTGGGCGGTGATGTCCGTGGGACGGTCCACCTGGCCGCGGTAGTACTCCAGGCTGCCCACCGAGGCGACGACGGAGTACATCGGGTCCTTGATGCGGGAGGCAGCCCGTTTGATCGCGTCGGCCTGCCCGGTGAGCTGCGCCACCGCCGCGTCCGTCGCCCTGCGCTGCGCGTCCAGGGCGGCGCGGGAGCCGTGCGGGGAGGCCAGCCACGCCGCGGACATCTGCCGCTCCCGCTGAAGGGCGAGCGCCGCCTCGGTGCCCATGGCGCCGGTGGACCGGCTCAGTTCCGTCTGCGCGCGCAGCCGCAGCCCCTCCGAGAACATCTGGGTGGTGGTCACACCCCAGACGGCGGCGAGCGTGACGCTGGGGACCAGGGCCAGGAGGATCAGGGAGAGGCGTATGGAGCCGAGACGGCGCCGGATAGGTGTCGGTGTCCGTCGAGACATCGTGGTCCTAGAGCGGTCCATGGGGAACGGGGAAGGGGGACGGACGCGAGGGGTGAGCGCGTGTCCGGTGCGACACAGGGGTGCGCAGGATGTTATCCGTCCGTGTGACCTGGCGCACCGACAGGGAGCGTATCGTTTCGGCGTTTCTCGGGACCAGCGCCTGCTGGGGCACCGGGTGCCCGCTCAGCGGGTGCCGCCCGCCGCGAACTTCGCCACCGAGGTGATGTTCGCCTTGGTCACGAAGGCCGGGCCGGTGAGCACCGGGGCGGTGCCGCCGCCGCTGACGTTGCCGTTGGTCTTGTAGAGCCACAGCGAGTCCACGGCGAGGTAGCCCTGGAGGTAGGGCTGTTGGTCCACGGCGAACTGCACGTCCCCGTTCTGCACGGCCTCGACCAGGTCGGTGTTGAGGTCGAAGGTGGCGACGCGCGCCTTGCTCCCCGCCTGCTGCACCGACTTGACCGCGGCGAGCGCGAACTGCGCGCCCAGCGTGACCACTTCGTCGATGGTCGGGTCCTGCCGCAGCTGGGCGGCGACGGCGCCGGTGACGGCGTTCAGGTCGGTGCCGTCCACGTAGAGCAGGTCGCTCTGGCCGGCGAAGGCCTTCTTCACACCGGCGCAGCGCGCTTCCAGGGCGACGTTGCCGCGCTCGTGGATGACGCACAGGGCGTGCTTGGCGTGGAGGTCGTCCAGCTTGTCGCCGACGGCGCGGCCCGCGACGCTCTCGTCCTGGCCGAAGTACTCGAGCACACCCTCGGAACGCCAGGCGTCGATCCCGGAGTTGAGTCCCACGACCGGGATGCCCGCCGCCCTGGCGTCGGCGATCGCTCCCCTCATCGCGTCCGGCTTGGCCAGTGTCAGCGCGATGCCGTCGACCCGGTCCTTGACCGCGTCCCGCACCAACTCCGCCTGTCCCGCAGGGTCGGGGTCGCCCGCGTACGTCAACTCCGCGCCGTCCTTGGCCGCGGCCGCCTCGGCGCCCTTGCGGACCAGCTCCCAGAAGGCGTCGTCCTTGGCTCCGTGGGTGACCAGGGCGACCTTGAGCCGGCCGGGGCCGGACGCCTTCGCGTCGGCGTCGGATCCGGCGCCGCCGAAGCCGGAGCAGCCGGCCAGCAGCAGGCAGGCGGCGAGGGCGGCGGTCAGGGCGGTGCCGAGCGGGGTTCTGCGGGACCTGCGCGGAAGGGGAGGGGTCTTCATGGGGGTGCGGCACCTCGCTGTGCAGCCGAGCCAGAGGACGGCGGTCGTACGGGAAGAGCGGAGTGAGCCGGGGGGGTACCGGCTCGGTGGCTCGCGCTGTGCCGGAGCCAATCGCGGGTGACCGCCCGTGGTCAAGTGAGCGACCGCCGGTAGTCGGCTGTTGCTGCCGCATTGTGATGATCTCCGCGACGCCGGACCCGGACCGCGGCCCAGAGTGTCTGGACGAGTTCGCCGGTCTCGCCACCGCCCACGCCGGCCTGCCCCTGAAGGACTTCGTCCACACCCTCGCCGACCACGGCCCCAGCGACGGCCACGACGACATGGCCATCCTCGCCCTGCGCACCCCGGCCCTCTGAGGAACATCCGGAGCAGCCGCACTGCTTCGCCCGGTGACCGCATGGTGGATGGCGAGCGGCCGACGGACGATGGACTACGGGGCCGAGCCGATGGGGAGACGCCCGATGTCCGTCGCGCGGCACGAAAGGCTCCGGCGCGGTGCAGCGACCGCCCTGGAGATCTGCGTCATCGCCGCGCTGTACTACGCCTCGGGCAGGCTGGGGCTGCTCCAGCAACTGGTGCGCGGCCAGGTCACCCCGCTGTGGCCGCCGACCGGGATCGCCGTCGCCGGGCTGCTGCTCCTCGGGCCCCGGATGTGGCCTGGGATCGCACTGGGCGCGTTTGCGATCAACATCTCTCTCGGGCCGTCGATCCCCGCCGTGCTCGCGATCGTCGCCGGGAACAGGCTCGCGCCGTTGTGCTCGTACGCACTGCTTCGCCGCGCCGGGCTCCGTCCCGAGATGGACCGGCTGCGGGACGCGCCGGCACTGGTGTTCCTCGGGGCCTTCACCCGGAGGATGCCGGGAAGGCGACGAGGCCCGACCGCGAGGAGATGGGAACCGGGGACGACGAGCGCCCCCGGAACCTCCGCGGCCCCTCGGCAGCCCACGCGGCGGGACGGGACCGCTGGGGCCACCGCCCCCGCCCCTCTTGACCACCGGCCCGGTCAGTCGCCGTCGGGGATCAGGCGCAAGGAGATCGAATTGATGCAGTACCGCTGATCCGTCGGCGTCGGATACCCCTCGCCCTCGAAGACGTGCCCGAGGTGCGAGCCGCAGCGGGCGCACCGCACCTCCGTGCGGATCATCCCGTGGGAGCGGTCCTCCAGGATCTCCACCGCGTCGGTGTCCTTCGGGTCGTAGAAGGACGGCCAACCGCAGTGGGACTCGAACTTCGTGCCGGAGGTGAAGAGTTCGGCGCCGCAGGCGCGGCAGGAGTACACACCCTTGGTCTTGGTGTCCGTGTACTCACCGGTGAAGGCGGGCTCGGTGCCGGCCTGGCGCAGGACCGCGTACTCCGCCGGGGTCAGCTCCGCGCGCCACTGCTCGTCCGGTTTGTCGACGTCGTACGACATGAAGGCCAACCCCTTAACTGTGTGCGAGACGGTCCAGGATCCGCGGGCCGAGGTCCGTGACGTCGCCCGCGCCCATGGTGAGAACGAGATCACCCGGCTTCGCCATTCCCGCGACGACCGCGGGGGCCTCCGCCTTGTCGTGGACGGCCTGCACGTCCGCGCCCGCCGCCCGCGCCGCCTCGATGATCAGTTCGCTGGTCACGCCCGGGATGGGGTCCTCGCGGGCCGGGTAGATGTCGAGCACCACGGAGGCGTCCGCGAGCGCCAGCGCCTGGCCCATCTCCTTGCCCAGTTCCTGGGTGCGGGAGAACAGGTGGGGCTGGAAGACCACCAGGATGCGGGACTCGCCGACCGCCGCCCGCATCGCCTCCAGGTCCGCGGTCATCTCGGTGGGGTGGTGGGCGTAGGAGTCGACGACCTGGACGCCGGCCTGCTCGCCCTTCAGCTGCAGGCGGCGCTTCACACCCGTGTACGCGGCCAGGGCCGGGGCCAGCTCCGCCGCCGGAATGCCGAGCGCCACGCCCGCCGCCAGGGCCGCGACCGCGTTGAGCGCGTAGTGACGGCCGGGGACGGAGACCGTGAAGGTGAGCTCCTGGCCGTCGAGGAGGACCGTGACCTCGCTCTTCAGACCCTGGGGGACGACCGACAGGACCCGTACGTCGGCGTCCTCGGCCTCTCCGTACGTCACCACCGTCACGTCGCACGCCGTGACGCGCCGCGTCAGCTCGCGTGCACCTTCGTGGTCCGCCGAGATCACCAGGGTGCCGCCCTCGGCGATGCGGTCCACGAACGTCTCGAAGGACTCGTAGATCTCCTCCATCGACGCGTAGTTCGCGTGGTGGTCGAGTTCGACGTTGAGGACGATGGCGACCTCGGGGGCGTACTTGTGGAAGCTGCGGTCCGATTCGTCCGCCTCCGCCACGAAGATGTCGCCCTCGCCGTGCACGGCGTTCGAGCCGGGGGCGTCCAGGTCGCCGCCGATCGCGTACGACGGCTTCAGGCCCAGCTCGGTGAGGGACACCGCGAGCATCGACGTGGTGGTCGTCTTGCCGTGGGTGCCGGCGACCGCGATCGGGCGCAGGCCCTCCATCAGGGCCGCGAGGGCGTCGGAGCGGTGGACCACCGGGATGCCCAGCTCGGCCGCGCGGGCCAGCTCCGGGTTGTCCTCCCGGATCGCCGAGGAGACGACGACACAGCTCGCGTCGTCGGCGAGGTGCCCGGCCGCGTGCCCGATGTGCACCGTCGCGCCCAGCGCGCGCAGGGCCTCGGCGGTCGGCGAGTCCTTGGCGTCGCTGCCCGCCACCCTGGCCCCGCGCTGCGCGAGGATCTTCGCGATGCCCGACATTCCGGCGCCGCCGATGCCGATGAAGTGCGGTCGGTCCATGGCGGTGGGGAGGCCGGGTGCCATGCGTGTCTCCTGAGTGCTGGTACGGCGGACGTTCAGCGACACACCCTAGTGCGTCACGTGAGGGTCCCGGTGACGCTCACGCCTTGCTGTGCGAGAACAGCTTGAGCACCGGCACGCCCACCTTGTGCCGTGCCCTGGACGCCCAGTCGCGGTGGAAGAACTCCTCCACGTAGTGCGGGTCGGTCAGCACGATCACCTCGTCCGCGCCGACCTCGCCGACCCGGTCCTTGAGCGCGTCCAGCGGGTGGTCCTCGATGAGGCGCCCCTCCGCCTCGCTGCCCGCCGCGCGCAGCGCCGCCAGGGACACATCCAGGGCCTGCCGCCCCAGCTCGGCGGCGTCCTTGCCCTCCGGTGTCTCCCGTTCGTGCGCCGCCTCGTCCAGCTCGCCCAGGGCGATGTCGTCGATGGCCCGCAGCAGGCGGTCCGCCTGGTCGCCGCGGGGTTGCAGCAGGACGTGGAAGGAGACCGGCTCGTCACCGTGCAAAGTGGTGACGAATTCCACGTCGGCGGACGTGAGGGCCTTCTCGATCATCAGTACGCTCGTGAACACGACAGGCGCCCTTCTCCTCCATGGACCGCGGGCCTTTCCCGGTGGGCCGTCACGGCCCTTGCGGAAACCATCCTGCCCCGGCACCGGCACGGGATCCGCGAGAACTAGTGTGCCCACCGAACACTGAATGGAACGGGTGATTCCGCGCCGTCGCCGCAAATCGGGACCTTCGACCACGAAACGCCTCGTACGCTCCTGTCCCTCAGGTCCGGCGGTACCGGCTGAACAGGAACCCCTCCTCCTCCAGCAACGACGCCAGCGCGAAGCGCTTGGGCACCGTGAGCGAGGGACCTCCGGCGATCCGCTGCGCGTCGCCCGCCGTGAGCATCGGGGAGACGGTCAGGCACAGCTCGTCCAGCACCCCGGAGACGACCAGCTGGCCCAGCAGGCGTGGCCCGCCCTCGGTGAGCAGCCGGGTCATGCCGAGCTCCGCGAGGGCGCGTACGGCGCGCACCGGGTCCACGCCCATGCCGTCGCCGGCGATCACCACCCGGGCGCCCGCCTTCTCGGCCGCCGCCACCCGGTCCGGGGCCGCCGCAGCCCCGGTGAGCACCAGCGTGGGCACCAGGGGCGAGGTGAACAGGGGCCAGGAGAAGTCCAGCTCCAGGCTGGAGCTGACCACGGCGATGGCGGGCACCGGGCCCTGTCCGGCCGCCTCCCGCATCGCCGCGAAGGCCTCACGCTCGCGTGCCGGACGGTACCCCTCCTGCCGTACCGTTTCGGCGCCCACGATCACCACGTCCGCGAGCCCCCGCAGCGTGCCGAAGATCCGCATGTCGGCAGCGCTGGAGATCGGGTGGGACCGCCCTTCGTGCTGTGCGGCACCGTCCAGCGTGGAGACCATGTTGGCCCGCAGCCAGGGCTCCCGGCCGCCGGGCGGGGGCTCCGGATAGGCGTAGGCCGCGGCGAGCTCCTCCAGCGACCACTCGCGCTCGACGGAGCCGCCCACCGCGCCGGCGCCCGGCGCCTCCCCGGTGTCCGGCGCCTCCCCGGTGTCCGGGGCCGGAACACCCGGCCTGGCCGCTGTCTCGTCTGTTTCGTCGGTCACAGGGAACAGGCGTCGCATGTCGTGCAGTGTGGCACGACACGTACAGTGGGGAAGCGTGTCGTCCTCCACCGCCGCCTCCCGGACCGAACCGATAGCCGACGCGGCCCCGCTGTCGCTGTGCGCACGCGAGCCGCACGTCCCCGCCGACCGGCTCGTCGCCGAGATGGTGCCGCCGCCGCGCTTCGACTCGGTCCGCTTCTCGACATACATCCCGGACCCGAACCAGCCCAGCCAGAGCGAGGCCGTCCGTGTCCTCGAGGGCTTCGCGACCGGGCTCGGCGGGACGCAGTCCACTGGCAGGCGGGGGTTCCTCGGGTTCGGCAGGAGCAAGGCCCCCAAGACGCCCGCGGGCCCCCGCGGCGTCTACCTCGACGGCGGCTACGGCGTCGGCAAGACCCACCTGCTCGCCTCCCTGTGGCACGCCACCCCGGCCGAGCCCTCGCTCAAGGCCTTCGGCACCTTCGTGGAGCTGACGAACCTGGTCGGCGCGCTCGGCTTCCAGCAGACCGTGCAGACGCTCTCCGGCCACCGCCTGCTGTGCATCGACGAGTTCGAGTTGGACGACCCCGGTGACACCGTCCTCGTCTCCACCCTGCTCGGCAAGCTCGTCGAGGCGGGCGTGGCGCTCGCCGCCACCTCCAACACCCTGCCGGGCAAGCTCGGCGAGGGCCGCTTCGCCGCGGCCGACTTCCTGCGCGAGATCCAGGGCCTGTCCGCCCACTTCCGCACGCTGCGCATCGACGGCGAGGACTACCGCCACCGCGGGCTGCCCGAGGCGCCGGCGCCGTACACCGACGCGCAGGTGACGAAGGCGGCGTACGCCACCGCGGGCGCCTCGCTCGACGCCTTCCCGGAGCTGCTCGACCACCTCGCGCGCGTGCACCCCAGCCGGTACGGCGCGCTGACCGACGGTCTGAAGGCGGTGTGCCTGACGGACGTCCGGCCGGTGCCCGACCAGTCGACGGCCCTGCGGCTCGTCGTGCTCGCGGACCGGCTCTACGATTGCGAGGTGCCGGTGCTCGCCTCCGGGCTGCCGTTCGACCAGCTGTTCAGCGAGGAGATGCTGAAGGGCGGTTACCGCAAGAAGTACTTCCGCGCCATCTCCCGCCTCACCGCGCTCGCACGCGACGCCGCGAGCCTCGTTCAGGACCAGTAGCACCACGGCCCGTTCACGCGTAGCAGACTCAAACTGACTTGCGTCAGCGACGACTTCAGGCCACGCTCACCTCGATTTTTGGGCTTTCCTTTACCTGAAACCTGAAGTTAACCCTGCAAAGGCGGTTGCCGGGTTAACGTGTTGGCCAGACACCTTCGGCGGACGCTGGCAAGGGGAAGGAGGCGCATGGTACGCCGTGTGACGGTCCGGTTCGTGCTCACGATCCTCTCCGCCGTCCTGCTCGCCCTGCAGCTCTTCGCACCCACCGCGTCCTTCGCCGCCTCCGCGCACCAGGCCCATGTGAGGGCCGTCGAAGCCCCGGAGGCGGTCACCGTCAAGCGCGCCGACGAGACGGACGAGGTCGTCACCTGCGGCGACCACGGACATCCGGTCGGCCCCACCGGTCCGCTGCGCACTCGTGACCGGCACCGCGCGGCGGCGGACTCCGCTCCGGAGACCTCCGCTCTCGTAGCGCCGGCACGCGACGTCACGGCCGTGCGGCCACCGGCCGCCTCTCCCGCCGCGCTGCGCATATCCAGATCCTCGATCGCTCCCACCGCTGCGGCACTCCAGGTGTTCCGCTGCTGAGCCCTTCGCCCGGTGCGGGCTGACACGACCTCCCCTCACCACGCCACGTTGGCCGAGCGCGTCGACGTGGGTCGTGTCGCCGTACCCGCATCTGCCATGTTTCGTACACCGACGCGCCATTCAGGGCGCGCCAGGAGGAACTGACAATGCAGCCCCTCATCGACAACGCCCGTGCGCACGGTCAGCGCCCGGAGGACTTCGCGCGGCTGGCCGAGGGCCAGTCCCCGCAGGTGTTGTTCATCACCTGCTCCGACTCCCGGGTCGTGCCCGCGCTGATCACCGGAGCCCGGCCCGGTGAACTGTTCGAACTGCGCACCGCGGGCAACTTCGTGCCTCCGTACGCCTCCGAGCACCCCACCAGCGAGGCGGCCACCATCGAGTACGCCGTGGAGATCCTCGGCGTCCAGGACGTCGTGGTCTGCGGCCACTCCCACTGCGGAGCCGTCGGCGCGCTGGTGCGCGGCGACGACCTGACCGCCGTACCGGCCGTGCGCGACTGGCTCGCGCACGCCGCGCCCGAGCCTCGGTCGTCCGCCGCGGACGACCCGACGGTCGCGGAGGCCGTGCAGAACCACGTGCTCGCGCAGCTGCTGCGCCTGCGTTCCTACCCGTGCATCGAGCAGCGCCTGAAGTCGGGTCAGCTGCGCCTGCACGGCTGGTACTACGAGGTCCACACCGGATCGGTGCACGAACACCGCACCGACACCGACACGTTCGAGGCCCTGTGAGCGGCGCCATGACCAAGTTCCCCTTCCTCAAGCAGGACTTCGCCGCTTCCCTCGTCGTCTTCCTGGTCGCGCTCCCGCTCTGCGTGGGCGTGGCCGTCGCCTCCGGCGTCCCGGCAGAGCTCGGACTTGTCACCGGGATCGTGGGCGGCGTCATCACCGGGCTGATGCCCGGCAGCAGCCTTCAGGTGTCCGGTCCCGCCGCGGGCCTGACCGTGCTGGTCTTCGAGGCCGTCAGCGAGTTCGGGCTGCCGGCGCTCGGTGTGATCGTGCTGGCCGCCGGACTGCTCCAGCTCGCCATGGGCGCCCTGAAGCTGGGCCGGTGGTTCCGGGCGATCTCCATATCCGTCGTCGAGGGCATGCTCTGCGGCATCGGTCTGGTGATCATCGCCGGACAGGTCTACTCGGCGGCCGGCCTGAAGGCCCCGGCCTCCGGCATCGACAAGATCGTGCGCCTGCCGGGTGCTCTCGTGGACGCCCTCGGCAGCACCACGGCGCTCACCTCGCTGGCCGTCGGCGCGGGCACCATCGCCGTGGTCGTGCTGTGGAAGAAGCTGCCGAAGAAGGCGCAGGCCGTGCCGGGCGCCCTGGCGGCGGTGCTCCTGGCCACGCTCGCCTCGCTGGCCTTCTCCCTGCCCGTCGCCACGGTCGAGGTGGAGGGCCTGCTCGGCGTCATCCAGCCGCCCGGCTCCGGTGCCTTCGGCCAGCTCGCCCACCCGGCCATCTACGGCACCGTCCTGGCGTTCACGCTGATCGCCTCGGCGGAGAGCCTGTTCAGCGCCGCCGCCGTGGACCGCCTGCACGACGGCCCGCGCACCCAGTACGACAAGGAACTGATGGCCCAGGGCGCGGGCAACACGGTGTGCGGCCTGCTCGGCGCGCTGCCGATGACCGCGGTGATCGTGCGCAGCTCCGCCAACGTCCACGCGGGCGCGAAGACCAAGGCGTCGCGTGTCCTGCACGGCGCGTGGCTGCTGCTGTTCGCGGCGCTGCTGCCCTCCGCCCTGGCGCTGATCCCGCTGCCCGCCCTCGCCGGCATCCTCGTGCACGCGGGCTGGAAGCTGATCCCGTTCGGGCAGATCGCCTCGCTGTGGCGGACGCACCGGGGCGAGGCGCTGATCCTCGTGGTCACCGCCGTCGCGATCGTCGCGGTGAACATGTTCGAGGGCGTGCTGATCGGACTGGCCATGTCGATCGTCAAGACGGCCTGGGAGGCCTCGAAGGCCAAGCTCGAGGTCATCGACAAGGGCGCCGGCCCGATCCAGGCGTACCTGTCGGGCAACGCGACGTTCCTGCGGCTGCCGAAGATCCTGGACACCCTGGAGGCGCTGCCGCAGGACCGCCCGGTCGAGCTGGACCTGTCCGGGCTGCACCACCTGGACCACGCCTGCCGTACGGCCCTGGAGAACTGGGCGGAGCGGCACAGCGTGGCCGGGACGGAGCCGGTGCGGATGACGTCCGGCACGGAGCCGTTGCAGGTGGCGTCCGGCACCTGACGACGCGGGGCCGCCCGGCCCCCCGACCCCGTGGGGCCCGCCGGTGGTGCACCGGCGGGCCCTCGGTTGTGCCTCGCCTGGTGGGCTTCGACGGAACTATCGTGGCAAGTGCACACATACCGGGCCTCTCGACCAGGGGGTCGTCATGATCCAGGAGCTGGTGGGTGCCCTTGTCGGGGCTGGAGTCGCGGGACTCGTGGGCCTCGCCTCGGCGGCGCGGGTCGTCAAGCAGTACGAGCGCGGGGTGGTCTTCCGCTTCGGGCGGCTCCTCGGCGCGCCCCGGCCGCCGGGCTTCACCCTGATCGTTCCCATGATGGACCGGCTGCAGAAGGTCAACATGCAGATCGTGACGCTGCCGATCCCCGGGCAGGAGGGCATCACCCGGGACAACGTGACGGTGCGCGTGGACGCCGTCGTCTACTTCAAGGTGGTCGACCCGGCGAACGCGCTGATCCAGGTCGAGGACTACCGGTTCGCGGTGTCGCAGATGGCGCAGACCTCGCTGCGCTCGATCATCGGCAAGAGCGACCTGGACGACCTGCTCTCCAACCGGGAGAAGCTCAACCAGGGGCTGGAGCTGATGATCGACAGCCCGGCCATCGGCTGGGGCGTGCAGATCGACCGGGTCGAGATCAAGGACGTGTCCCTTCCCGACACGATGAAGCGGTCGATGGCCCGCCAGGCGGAGGCGGACCGCGAACGCCGGGCGCGCATCATCAACGCGGACGCGGAGCTCCAGGCCTCCAAGAAGCTGGCGGAGGCCGCCGGAGTGATGTCAGACCAGCCCGCCGCGCTCCAGCTGCGGCTGCTGCAGACGGTGGTGGCGGTCGCCGCCGAGAAGAACTCGACGCTGGTACTGCCGTTCCCGGTGGAGCTGCTCAGGTTCCTGGAGCGGGCGGCACAGCAGCACGAGGCGCAGCCGGCGGCATACGGTGCCCGCACCCCCTCGCCGACGGCCACCCAGGCGCCACCGGCGGTCACGGCCGGACAGGCGGCACCGGATGACTCCGCGGCCACCCGGACACCCCAGGCCGAGGCCGCTCCTCCGCCGACGGGGGAGCCCGCGCCCGACCTCCCGGAGGAGAAGACCCGCGGCCTCCCGGAGGTGAAGACCCGCGACCTCCCGGAGGAGACCACCCGCGACCTCCCGGAGGAAGCGACCCGCACACTCTCGTCCGAGAACGCGGTGACGCCTCCGTTCTAGAGCCCGGAGGCGTGCGGCCGTCCATCAAGGGTGCGCCATGGCGAAGAAGCGCGACGACTCCCCGCTGCGTGACCTGCTCCGCCTCCCCGTCGGCGAGCCCGTCGACCTGAGCTCCCACGACACGGGCGCGACGCCCGGCGCCCCCGGCGACAAGGCCGCCGGGCTCGCGGCCACCGCCCGTCTGGGCAAGGACCTGGCGGGCCTGCAGGAACGCCTCTGGGCCGCGGCGACCGCCGGGGACCGCCGCCGGATCCTGCTGGTGCTCCAGGGCATGGACACCAGCGGCAAGGGCGGCACGGTCAAGCACGTCATCGGCCTGTTCAACCCGGCGGGCTGCCGCATCCACGCGTTCAAGGCGCCGACGCCCGAGGAGCGGCGGCACGACTTCCTCTGGCGTGTGGTGAAGGCGCTCCCGCGCCCCGGCGAGATCGGCATCTTCGACCGCTCGCACTATGAGGACGTGCTGATCGCCAAGGTCCGCTCGCTGGCAGCGTACGACAAGATCGAGAGCCGCTACGACCGGATCAACGGGTTCGAGACGTCCCTCACGGACGACGGGGTGACGATCATCAAGTGCTTCCTGCACATCTCCTACGAGGAACAGCGGCGCCGCCTGCTCAAACGTCTCGACACGCCGCAAAAGCGGTGGAAGTTCGCCCCCGGCGACCTCGACGAACGGGCCCTGTGGCCGGCCTACCAGCGGGCGTACGAGACGGCCCTGACCCGTTGCGCCACCCTGGCCGCGCCCTGGTACCTGGTCCCGGCCGACCACAAGTGGTACCGCAACTGGGCCGTCAGCAGGCTCCTTTTGGAACACCTGCGCGAGCTGGATCCTCGGTACCCGGCGGCGGACTTCGACGTGGGCGAGTACCGCGAACTGCTGGCGCGGGGCGCGGTCGGGCCGCGGTCCCGGCCGGGCGGGTGACACGACGGACCACTACGACCGAGATCACCAAGTACATCCCCTTTTGATCGCAATCGCCACCTTACGTTCGTACGGTGATCCCTCTTGTGCGACGTATCGCCTGCCTTGCCGCCCTCTGTGCCCTCGGCGCCGCGCTCGCCGCCTGCGGAGCCGACGACGCTCCCCGGCGCCCCACCCTTCTCGGGCAGGACCGGCAGGCCGTAGCAGCTCCGGGTGAAGGAGTAGTGGCTGTAGGAGTGGTTGCCGTCAAGGTCTCCGAGCTGATCGAGGCCGCGGGCCGGCGCCGGTAGGGACCGCGCCAGGTGTGCCTACGCTGGGGGCATGAGCGATGACCGCGACATGACCGGCCACTGCGACACGGGCACCTCGCAACCGGGGCCGGCGCCCGAGGCGGGCGGCCCGCCCTTCGCCGAGTGCGTGCTGTGCCGCCGGCCGACGGAGTACCCGGAGTCGTACAAGGGGATCACGCTGTGCCCCGTCTGCGAATGGCAGGAGGCCCAGCGCACGGCCTGCTCCGGGTGAGCAGGCAGGCCCCCACCCGCCACCGGAATCCCCCGATCTTCCGCCTGGCAGACTGGACGCCGTGAGCAGTGACCAGACCCGCCAGGACAGCCCGTTCCGTTCCGAGCGCACCGTGCGCGACGAGGCGCCGCAGTTCGTGCTGCCGCTCGTCGTGCGCATCGAGCGCGCCGCTCCCCCGGCCCGCACGGACGCACTTCAGACGGCGGCGCGTGCCGTGCTCGCGATCCTGAGCGACGAGCGTTCGCTGGGCGAGGGCCAGTGGGCGCGGGCGATGCGGGCCTGGCAGGACGCGCGGATCCGCAAGGTGGTGCGGCGGGCGCGCGGCGCGGAGTGGCGGCGGGCCGAGGCGCTGCCGGGTATCACGGTCACCGGCAAGTCGGCGGAGGTCCGGGTCCTCCCTCCGGTCCCGCTGGACGGCTGGCCGAAGGACCTGGCCCGGCTGCAGGTCTCCGGCACGGACCTCGAGGACCCGGAGCCGCCGATGGAGGCCGACCCGACGGCGCCCGTGCTGTGGCTGAATCCGGACCTGGAGATGTCGGCGGGCAAGGCGATGGCCCAGGCGGGCCACGGCGCCCAACTGGCCTGGTGGGCCCTGCCGGAGGAGGAGCGAGCGGCCTGGCGCGACGCCGGCTTTCCCCTCGCCGTCCGCACGGCTCCCCCGTCGCGCTGGCAGGAACTCACCCAGTCGGGCCTGCCGTTGGTACGCGACGCGGGCTTCACGGAGATCGCCCCGGGCAGCTGCACGGTGGTGGCGGACCATCCGGCGCTGCGGGGCGACTGACCGCCGAGAACTGGCTGACGGCCCGCGGGCCGCACTACGAACGCCGCCCTCCGAACTCCCAGTCGTGGACCTCGATGTCGGCGTACCGGTCCGCGGTCAGCACGGCGCGTGCCGTCTCCGGGTCCGGGGCTCGGACCAGCACCGCCGCGCCCAGCCAAGCGGCGCCGTCGTCGGACAGCAGTGGCCCGTACGCGATCAGCTCGTCCCGGTCGGGCGGCAGGACGAGGTCGGCGGCCTGCCCCGAGCCGAGGCCGAGCACCAGGTACCGGTTGCCACCGGCCCGGCCGCCGGGGAAATCCCACATGGTGCGCCCCAGCAGGTTGCGCCACCGGCGCAGCAGCACGTCCCGGTACACGCCTGCCTGGTAGTTGGGCTCGTCGAATGCGAACGTGCGGGCCGCAGTGGGATCCGGCAGGTCGACGATGTGCACGCTGCCGGTGGGCGTGCCGCCGCCGACGGCGAAGGTCGGGCCGCGAGCGATCATCTCCTTCCCGTACCGGTCCATGTAGGACCAGTGCCGTTCCAGTAGCTCGTCACGTAACGCGACGGAGTCGGGCCGATCGCGGTGGTAGCAGAAGAACTCCATGACCGCGGACTCTTCCCCGACGTGGGGCAACAACGCAACTGGCTTCGGCGGCGAGGCGACCCGCAGGGCGCGAGCCAGCCGGGTGCGGCGGGCGCGGTCCGCGGGCTCCCGGTCAGGCCGCCTCGTGCGGGAGCCGCCAGTTGGCCGGGCCGGTCGCCCCGCTCGCCACCTGCACCGACACGGTCACCGGTACCGAAGCAACGGGGTCGGCCCAGCCGATCATCCAGGATGACGGCGCCGGTCGGCGGGAACCTCAAATGTTGCTCTGAACGTCCCCGGTCAGGGGTTCGGAGCCGACAGCCGGGGCCATGACTCCGTCACCGCGACAGCGGGCGGTCCACGGGTACGGGCGGGCCGGGCGAGGGAGGGGACGATGGAGCGACTGGGTACGGGCATCGGGTGGCGGCCGGAGATCGCCGACACGGTGGAGCGCATGCCGGGCCTCGACTGGGTCGAGGTCGTGGCCGAGAACGTGTGTCCCGGGCACCTCCCCGAGTCACTGCTACGGCTGCGCGAGCGCGGCGTCACCGTCGTCCCGCACGGTGTGTCCCTCGGCCTCGGCGGCGCGGACCGCCCCGACGAGGCCCGGCTGGCCGCACTCGCCGAGCGGGCCGAGGCCCTGGGCGCGCCGCTCGTCACCGAGCACATCGCGTTCGTACGGGCGGGCGGGCCGCGGACGGCGTCGCCGCTGCTGGAAGCCGGGCACCTGCTGCCTGTGCCGCGCACCCGGGACGCGCTGAAGGTCCTGTCCGAGAACGTACGGATCGCGCAGGAGGCGCTGCCCGTGCCGCTCGCCGTGGAGAACATCGCGGCGTTGATCTCCTGGCCGGACGAGGAGATGACCGAGGGGCAGTTCCTGTACGAGCTGGTGGAGCGGACCGGCGTACGGCTGCTGATCGACGTCGCCAACCTCCACACCAACCACGTCAACCGGGGCGAGGACCCGGCGAAGGCGCTCGACGAACTGCCCGTCGAGGCGATCGCGTACGTCCATGTCGCGGGCGGCTACGAGCGCGACGGCGTCTGGCACGACAGCCACGCCCACCCGGTCCCACCACCGGTCCTGGACATCCTGGCGGACCTGGCGTCCCGTACCGCGCCACCGGGCGTCCTGCTGGAACGCGACGAGAACTTCCCGGAACCGGCGGAGCTGGAGCGGGAGTTGGCCGTCATCCGGGAGACGGTCGAGAAGGCCGCGCCCGGCCCGGGGACGCGTACGCCCCGGGCAACGGCAGCGAGCGGGCGTCAGGGTGACGGCACCGAAGCGGCCCGGCAGCGGCTCGGGCTCGCTCAGGCCGCGCTGCTGTCCTGTCTCGTCGCCGGCACTCCCGTGCCCGAGGGGTTCGACCGGGTGCGGCTCGGGGTGCAGGCGCGGGCCCTCGCCGCCAAGCGGGCCGGTGTCGTGGCCAAGGTCGCGCCCGAGTTGCCCGGCATCCTCGGGGAGGGGTACCGGTCCGCCTTCCTCGGCTACGCCCAGCGGCACCCGATGACCGGCGGCTACCGGCGCGACGCCCTCGACTTCGCCGAGCACCTCCTGCTCACCGGGCGGCCGGAGGACGACGAGGCGCGGCGCCGGCTGCGCGCGTGGTGGCTGGAGCGTTCGGGCCCCACGCCACCGTCCCGGCATCCTGCCGCCCGTGTGCTCCGCGCCACGCGCCGGGTCCTGCTGCGGAACTGAAGCGCACTTCCCGCAGGGGCGCTGCCCGCCTCCGCCCGCCGCGTATCACTCCGGCGGGCGTTCCGGAGGTCGTCCGCGGGGAATGTGCCGTGGTTAACACAACAGTCGCGCCCTTCGGGGAGAGCGGTTGCTTGCCGCGATTCGTTCTGCAATGCCCGGTCTTGCGACTGCGGCATTCAGTGCGCGATGCCCGGTTTACAGCCGCTTCGTCTGGTACGGCAGTTGGCGTGTACGGCGCAGTAATATGCCAACTCGCACCCGAAGCGCACTAGCGTGCGGTGCCGCAAGCAGGAGGCACCATGAGATCCAGACCCGTCCGAGGCCGCGGCGTCCTCAGCGGCACCGGGATCCTCATCATCTTGCTCGCGGGGACCCTCGCCGCGCTGGTCTTCCCGGTCTGGTCCTACGCGGACCGCGCCGGCACCGGCGTGGACACTCTGAACGCCGAGTCCGTGTCGACCCGGTACGGTCCGCTGTCCGCACTGGACCGCGACTTCATCACCAAGGTCCGGCTGGCCGGGCTGTGGGAACTGCCCGCGGGACAGGAGGCCGAGCAGAAGGGCACCACCGAGGCCGTCCGCACCGCGGGCGAGCACCTGGTGCGGGGCCACACCTTCCTGGACGCCCGGGTCCGCGATGTCGCCGCGCGGCTCGGCCTCGCCCTGCCCAACCAGCCGAACGCCCAGCAGCGCCAGTGGCTCGACACCCTCGACGCCGCCCAGGGCGAGGAGTACGACCGCGACTTCGCCAACCTGCTCCGCCGGGCCCACGGCAAGGTCTTCACCGTCGTCGCCCAGGTCCGCGCCACGACCCGGAACTCGCTCGTGCGCGCCCTCGCCGACGACGCGAACGCGACGGTCCTGGACCACATCAAGGTCCTGGAGGCCACCGGTTACGTCGACTTCGACGCGCTGGCGCAGGACGCGGCCACCTCGAGCCCGCCCCCGCTCACCCACTCCCCCGCGCCTCCCGGGCCCACGGACGACCCCGGCACACCGGTCCCGGTGACCCCGTCGCCGACGTACACACTGCCTCCGGCCGCGTCGAGCCCACCGCCGTGACCCACCGACGGGGGCGCGGCCGGCCGCGCGCCCGTCGGAGTGCGCTCAGGCGAGCCCGGCCACCAGCTCCGCCACCGACTTCCTGCGCCCCGTGAAGAAGGGCACCTCCTCGCGGACGTGCATCCGTGCCTCCGAGCCGCGCAAGTGGCGCATGAGGTCGACTATCCGGTAGAGCTCGTCGGCCTCGAAGGCCAGGATCCACTCGTAGTCACCGAGGGAGAACGACGCGACCGTGTTGGCCCGCACGTCCGGGTAGCCGCGGGCCATCTTGCCGTGGTCCGCGAGCATGCGGCGGCGGTCCTCGTCCGGCAGCAGATACCAGTCGTAGGAACGCACGAACGGGTAGACGCTGAGGTAGTTGCGCGGCGTCTCGTCGGCGAGGAACGCCGGGATGTGCGAGCGGTTGAACTCGGCCGGGCGGTGCAGCGCCATGTTCGACCACACCGGGGCGAGCGCCCGACCCAGCTTCGTGCGGCGGAAGAGGTTGTACGCGTCCTGGAGCTGGTCGCTCGTCTCGGCGTGCCACCAGATCATGAGATCGGCGTCGGCGCGCAGGCCGGACACGTCGTACGTGCCGCGGATGGTCACGTCCTTGGCGGCGAGCTGGTCGAACAGCTCCTGGACCTCGTCGGCGTACCCGGCGCGGTCCTCGGGCAGCACGTCCTTCAGCTTGAAGACGGACCACAGCGTGTAGCGGATGACCTCGTTGAGGTCCTTGGCCAGCTTGCCCTTGTTCGGGATCCTGCCGGACTCGGTGGTGGGGGCGTCGTCACTCATGCACCTATTCTCCCGCTCCGCCGTGCAGGCTCTGCACCGGGTTGGCGGTGAGCTCCTCGACACCGCGCAGGTCACCGCCCAGCTGATCAACGGCCGCGTGCGCGCTCGCGATGCACGCCGGGATGCCGACCCCGTCGTACACCGCGCCGCACACCGCGAGCGCCGGCAGCTTCGCGACGTGCGCGCGGATGCGGGCCACGCGCGCGTGGTGACCGACCGGGTACTGGGGCAGGCCGTCGGTCCAGCGGGTGACGCGCGTCTCGATCGGGGCGGCGTCCAGGCCGGTCGCCTCGTGCAGGTCGTGCCGTGAGACGGCCACGAGCTCGGCGTCCTCGCGGCGCAGGATCTCCGTCTCGCCGTACCGCCCCACGGACGTCCTCAGGACCAGCACGTCCGGGTCCTCCTCGGCGATCCAGCCCCACTTCCGGGAGGCGAACGTCGACGCCTTGATCGTGCGTCCGTCGACGGGCGGCACGAGGAAGCCGCTGCCCTCGGGGAGGGTGACCTCGGCGCGGCGGTAGGCGAGGGTGACCAGGGCCATGGAGGCGTACTCGACGGTGCGCAGTTCGGCGGCCGCGTCCGGGGACTCGGCGGCCAGCAGCCGAGCGGCCACGGCGGCGGGCGCCGCGATCACCACCGCGTCCGCCCTCTCCGCACGGTCCCCGACGACGACCTCCCACCCCTCGGACGTGCGGCGCAGTCCGTCCGCCGCGGTCCTCAGCCGGATCTCACCGCCCCGCGAGCGCACCGACTCGGCGACCGCGAGCGGCAGTTGGCCGACGCCTCCCTCGATCCCCATGAAGACCGGTCCGGTCTGCTGCGCCGTGGCGGCCTTCGCCTGGATCTCGCGGACCGCTTCCGTCAGCGAGTCGTGCGCCTTGGCGGCCTCGAAGAGCTGCGGGACCGCCGAGCGCAGGGAGATGCGGTACGCGTCGCCCGCGTACACCCCGCCGAGGAGCGGCTCCACCAGGCGGTCGACGACCTCGCGGCCGAGGCGCGCCGCCACGTACTCCCCCACCGCCACGTCGTCGCCGATCTCCGTGCGCGGCAGCTCCGCGTCCCGCTCGATCCGGGCGAGGCCCTCGTCGGACAGGACGCCGGACAGCGCGGAAGCCGTGCCGGGGACGCCCATGACGTGCCCCTTCGGCATGGGCCGCAGGGCGCCGCGGGTCCAGATCGAGGCGGTCGCCGTGGCGGGCGGCTGGAGGCGGTCCGTGAGGCCCACCTCCCGGGCGAGCGCCACCGCCTCGGGCCGCCGGGCCAGCATCGACTCGGCCCCGAGGTCGACCCGCACGCCCGCGATCCCGCCGGGCAGCAGCTTGCCGCCGACCCGGTCGGACGCCTCCAGGACCGTGACCCGTGCGCCCCGGTCCAGCAGCCGGTGGGCGGCGGCCAGACCCGCGATCCCGCCCCCGATGACGACGACATGCCCCGCGCCCCCGCGGGCCGCCACTGCGCTCATGTCCCCAGCCTCTCAGACCCCACTGACAGCCCGGAGGGCGCCCGGTGTCCCCGCCGAGTCCCGACCGTGACCGCATCGGGACCGGATCCGGCCAACGTTCCGCGGGGGCCCGGAGTCGAAGAAGCGTCCGTCACGACGACTTCCGGGGGTTCGACCGCATGCACACTCAACGCTTCCCACGCCCGGTGCGGGTACTGGCCGCGACGCTGCTCGCCGCCGCGCTCGCGCTCGCGGGCTGCAGCGCCGACGACACCGGCGCGTCGAGCGACAGCAAGGCCGGGGCCGCCTCGGGCGCGCAGCGGCAGGGCGCCGCCGACAGCGGCACGGGCGGCGGCTCGACGGCACGCGGCAGCACGCCGAAGCTCACCGCGAACGCCATCATCCGTACGGCTTCGCTGACCGTGCAGGTCAAGGACGTGCCCAAGGCCCTCGACGAGGCGCGTACGACCGTCGAGAACGCGGGCGGGTTCGTCGGCGACGAGAGCACCACCCGCGACACCGAGGGCAACGAACGCACCCGGCTCGTGCTGCGCGTCCCCACCGAGAAGTACGACCAGGTCCTCAACGCGCTCCAGGGCGCGGGAAAGCTCATCGAGCGCACCGCCAAGGCCGAGGACGTCACCGACCAGGTCGTCGACGTCGAGAGCCGCATCAGGTCGCAGCGCGCCAGCGTGGCACGGGTGCGGGAGCTGATGGACCGGGCGACGAAGCTCAGTGACGTGGTCGCCCTGGAAGGGGAGTTGAGCTCCCGCGAGGCCGACCTCGAGGCCCTGCTCGCCCGGCAGGCGTCCCTGAAGGACCGCACCAGCCTGGCCACCATCACGCTCTCGCTGTCCGAGACCCCGGTTCAGAGGGCGGCGAAGGACGACCGGCCCGGTTTCCTGGACGCCCTGGCGGGCGGCTGGCACGTCTTCGTCACGCTCCTGCGGTGGATCGCCCTGGCGTTCGGCGCCGCCCTCCCCTTCCTGGTGCTCGCGGCCGTCGTGGTGCTGCTCTGGACCCGGGTGGTACGCCCCCGGCTGCCGCGCCGCCCGGACCCGGTGCCGGCGGCGACCGCCCTCGGCCCGCTCCCCGTGGCCCGCACGGCGCCGGAGCACGAAAACCGGGGCGAGCGGGACTGAGATGCCCCCTGCCCGTAGCGTGTTCGCATGAACATGAGCGGTACGAGCCGTCCACGGGAGCGCCTGGTCGTCATCGGCGGCGATGCGGCGGGCATGTCCGCCGCATCGCAGGCGCGCCGCCTCAAGGGCCCCGACGAACTGGAGATCGTGGCGTTCGAACGCGGCCACTTCTCCTCGTTCTCGGCGTGCGGCATCCCGTACTGGGTGGGTGGCGACGTCGCCACCAGGGACGAGCTGATCGCCCGTACGCCCGAGGAGCACCGGGCGCGCGGCATCGACCTGCGCATGCGGACGGAGGTCACGGAGATCGACGTGGCGGGCGGCCGGGTCCGCGCCCGGAACGTCGACTCCGGGGCCGAGGCGTGGACGTCGTACGACAAGCTGGTGATCGCGACCGGGGCCCGCCCGGTCCGCCCCGACCTGCCCGGCGCCGACTCGCCCGGGGTGCACGGGGTGCAGACCCTGGACGACGGCCAGGCCCTCCTGGACGCCCTCGCCGCCACGAAGGGGCGCCGGGCGGTGGTCGTCGGCGCGGGCTACATCGGCGTGGAGATGGCCGAGGCGATGATCAACCGTGGCTACGAGGTCACCGTCGTCAACCGCGGCAGCGAACCCATGACCACGCTCGACCCGGACATGGGCCGGCTGGTGCACCGGGCCATGGAGGGCCTCGGCATCACCATGGTGGACAACGCCGAGGTCACCAAGATCCTCACCGATGACGACGGCGGGGTCCGCGCGGTCGGCACGCAGGACGCCGAGTACCCGGCGGACGTGGTGGTCCTCGGGATCGGCGTACAGCCCCAGACGGCCCCGGCGCGGGACGCGGGGCTGCCGCTCGGCGACCACGGCGGGCTGCTCACCGACCTCGCGATGCGGGTGCGCGGTCACGAGAACATCTGGGCCGGCGGCGACTGCGTCGAGGTCCTCGACCTGGTCTCCGGCCGTGAGCGGCACATTCCGCTGGGCACGCACGCCAACAAGCACGGGCAGGTCATCGGCACCAATGTGGGCGGCGGCTACGCCACGTTCCCGGGCGTCGTCGGCACGGCCGTGAGCAAGGTCTGCGACCTGGAGATCGCCCGCACCGGGCTGCGCGAGAAGGACGCGCGGCGGGCCGGGCTGCGGTACGAGACGGTCACGATCGAGTCGACGAGCCGCGCGGGTTACTACCCGAACGCGGCCCTCATGACGGTCAAGATGCTCGCCGAACGCCGCACGGGCCGCCTGCTGGGCGTCCAGATCGTCGGCAGGGAGGGCGCGGCGAAACGCGTGGACATCGCGGCGGTGGCGCTGACGGCGCGGATGACGGTGGAGGAGGTGACGGCCCTGGACCTGGGCTACGCCCCGCCGTTCTCACCGGTGTGGGACCCGATCCTGGTGGCGGCCCGCAAGGCGGCAGCGGCGGTGCGGAAGAACACGGGGTGAGGCGCGCCCCCGTAGGGGCGCAGGTCGCGACCTCTTCGCGATGGGGGCCCGTCAAGCCGTCTCGTGCTGACCCATCCCGTTGATGCGCTCGATCGCCTGCCGGGCCTGCTCGGTCGGCGGCCGTGACGGCAACGAGGACACGGACGCGCTGGAGGCCACCGGGGGCGGCTGTGGCTGAGCCATCGGCTTCGCATGCGCGGCAGCGCCCCGCGAGGACCGCAGCCGGTGGCTGACCGCCTCGTCGAGGGTCACGGGCCGCTGCATCTGGGTCGCGAGCCGGGCGGCCTCCTGGCCGAGCCGCGCGACGTCCTCCCAGGGCAGCTGGATCACCAGCGCGAGCTCGGCCTCGCCGTCGGGCAGGGCGTGTATCGGAGGAGTAACTCGGTCGTTCATCGCCTGTTCCTCACGTCGTCCCCGCGACACGCTTCCCCGCACCGCGGGCGGTTGAGGAGACATACGCAGCCGCGGACCGCCGCGTTCACCGATTCCCCCGGCCGATCCAGGGCAGTACTTCCTTGTGGTCATCCCCGTCCATGATGTGAACCCGGTGCGCCGTACGCCCTATGTGACGTACGCGCTGATCGCGGCCAATGTCGCCGTCTTCCTGTTCACCCCCGGCCTGGCGGGCTCCGTGGCAGGGCAGAGCGACCTGTCCCAGTTCTGCCACCTCCAGGCGTTCCTGGACCACTACGCCGCGGTGCCGCGCGAGTTGATCCACGACCAGCTGCCGCGGCTCGTGCCCACGGGCGCGGTCCAGGTCGGCCCGCACGGGCCCGGCTGTGTGGTGGCCCCGCCGGGCTACGACAAGTCGCCGCCGGCGTCGGTGTTCACCGCGATGTTCCTGCACGGCAGCTGGCTGCATCTGCTCGGCAACATGCTCTTCCTGCTGATCTTCGGCAACAACGTCGAGGACCGCCTGGGACACATCCGCTTCGCGCTGTTCTACGTCGCGTGCGGGTACGCGGCGGGGTACGGCTACGCGTACCTCAACGCGAGCTCGAGCGACCCGCTGATCGGCGCGTCGGGCGCCATCGCGGGCGTGCTCGGCGCGTACCTGGTGCTCTATCCCAGGGTGCGGGTGTGGATCCTCGTGCCGTTCCTGCTGTTCCTGCCGCTGCGGCTGCCCGCGTGGATCGTGCTCGGCTTCTGGTTCGTGCTGCAGGCGGTCTACTCGTCCGGGAACGGTGTCTCCTCGGCCGGGACCGTGGCCTACGCGGCCCATGTGGTCGGCTTCATCGCGGGCATGATCCTGGCTCTCCCCCTGCGCAAGGGCACCCCGCCGCCACCCGAACCGCGCGGCCTGCTGTGGGGCAGGCAGGCCCGCCACACCTGGTGACGACGGCGGGGCCGCGCCGCGAGGCGTTTCGCCCGCGCACTCCACGGAACCCGATACGTCCGACAGGCATGTCATCGGGAGGCATGATGGGCGACCCACGCGAACGTGAACGCAAGCGGCAGTCGCCGCTCGAGCGGGAGACCGGGGAGCCGGACGTCCACCCCGAGGAGCAGGGGCGGTCGAAGCCCGACACGTCCGGTGGCCCCCCGACCAAGGCCACCGACGCACGGAAGGAAACCGATGAGGGTTCCGATTGAGCCGCGGTCGTCACGGCCGCCCGTCCGACTGGAGGAGGTCTGATGTCCGACCGGCGGACGGAGCACGCCGCCCCGGCCCCGGGCATGCGCAGCGGCGCCGGAGACACGGACGACGCGGGAGCACGCGGCTGGCCCGAGCGCACGGAGACCACCGAGTCCGAAGAGGACCAGGCCGCTGGTGCGACCTCGTTCGAAGACACCGCGGACGCCCGTCACGCTGCCGACGAGGACACCTCCGCGGAGGCGTTCACCACGCGGGACGAGGACGACCGCGGCCGTCTCGCACCGGAGTTCCAGGAGCCCGAAGGGGCCGGGGAGGAGTCCTCCGGCGACTGAGGGAGCCCGCGCCGCTGCCGCCCTGTGCGGCGCCCTCGGCGCGGGTCATCGATCGTTCGCCCGCCCAGGTCAGCGGGCCGTCTGCGTGTGGACGTACTGCACGAGCCGGGTCAGCGCGTCCGGGTCGGTGGTCGGCATGACCCCGTGGCCGAGGTTGAAGACGTGGCCCTCCAGGTCCGCGGCCGCGTCGAGGACCTCGCGGGTCTTGGCCTCGACGGCCTCGGTGGTGGCGAACAGGACCGTCGGGTCGAGGTTGCCCTGCAGCGCCTTGCCGGGGCCGACCCGGCGGGCGGCCTCGTCCAGCGGGACCCGCCAGTCGACGCCGACCACGTCCGCACCGGCCTCGCCCATGAGCTTCAGCAGCTCGCCGGTGCCGACGCCGAAGTGGATGCGCGGGACGCCGTACCCGGCGACGGCCTCGAAGACCTTCGCCGAGGCGGGCAGCGCCGAACTGCGGTAGTCGGCGGGTGCCAGCGCGCCGGCCCAGGAGTCGAACAGCTGCACCGCCGAGGCGCCCGCCTCGATCTGCACCTTCAGGAAGGCGGTGGTGATGTCCGCGAGGCGGTCCAGCAGGTCGGCCCACAGCTCCGGGTCGCCGTACATCATCGCCTTGGCGTTCTCGTACGTGCGGGACGGGCCGCCCTCGACGAGATAGCTGGCGAGGGTGAACGGTGCGCCCGCGAAGCCGATCAGCGGGGTGCCGCCCAGCTCGCGGGTGAGCAGGCCGATCGCCTCGGTGACGTAGGAGACGTCCTCGGGGGTCAGGTCGCGCAGCCGGGCGAGGTCGGCGCGGGTGCGGATCGGCTGCTCGACGACCGGGCCGACGCCGGGCTTGATGTCGAGGTCGAGACCGATGGCCTTCAGCGGTACGACGATGTCGCTGTAGTAGATCGCCGCGTCCACGTTGTGCCGGCGCACCGGCTGCAGCGTGATCTCCGCGACCAGCTCGGGCCGCATGCAGGACTCGAGCATGGGGATGCCCTCGCGCACCTTGCGGTACTCGGGCAGCGAGCGCCCGGCCTGCCGCATGAACCACACCGGCGTGTGCGGCACGGGCTCGCGTCGGCACGCCCTGAGAAAGGCGGAGTCGTACGTCGCTGTCGGCTGGCCCGCGGCGGGGCGGTCATTGACACTCACGCAAAAAGTCTCGCACGCCACCGGAGCGATTCGGCCTCGGGGCGGGAGCGCCCTCGGAGGGGCGCGGGGCTGTGTCCGCGCGCGGCTGAGCCGCGTCGGCGCGCCACATTCCCAAGGACCGGCCGCCCTACGACAGGAACCAGCCACGACCAACCCGCGCACGGCAGCCGAACCCCCGGCGGCAACGGGTGTCTCTCCAAGCGGACGCGCTTTCTTCCCCTTAATCTTCCCCGCATGGCTGCGGCTCAGGAACGACTGACGGACGGCGACGGCGGAATGGACGACGCGGAGGGGGAGGGCGATGCGATGGACACGGCTCCTCTGCCCTTCCGCGCCGCGGTCGACGCCCTGAAGGCCGCACGCCTGCGGCCGGAGATCGAGATCGAGCCGTCGCGCCCGCCGCAGCGGCTCGCCCCCCACACGTACGCGCTGGAGGCCGCCGTGGTCGCCGACGAGGAGGACCTCGCCGACGGGCGCCTCGTCCTGCTGCACGACCCGGCCGGACACGAGGCCTGGCAGGGCACCTTCCGCCTGGTGACGCTGGTGCGCGCGGAACTGGAGCCGGAGATGGCGGCGGACCCGCTGCTGCCCGACGTGTGCTGGTCCTGGCTGACCGGCGCGCTCCAGGCCCGCGGGCTGGCGTACGGCGAGCCGAGCGGGACGGTTACGCGCGCGAGCTCGCACTACTTCGGCGGTCTCGCCACCCGTCCGGCCGCCTCCCAGATCGAGATCCGGGCCTCGTGGACGCCCCGGGAGGGCATCGGAGACGTCCCGGACACCGCGGCGCACCTGGCCTCCTGGTGCGACCTGCTGTGCCAGGTGGCGGGCCTGCCCCCGGCGGGGCCGGGCGATGCCTCGGTGGTGACGCTGCCGCAGCGTCGCGGGCCGCAGCCCCGCTGACCCCGGCGCGCCCACCGGCGCTGTCAATGTCGCCTTGACCTTCCTTGCCATCTCTTTGTCGATACGGCCACTTTCGGCCTCGTATTGACCATGGACCGAACCGAGTCGATCCCCAGATGATCGCTCGTGCGTCCGAATTGCACGGATTGTTACTCACCAAATCGTGATCATTCTCTAAAGGAGCACGAGTTTGGTGCCGAAGACGACTGTGACCTTCAAAGCACGGTTCGTCCCGGCCGCTTCCCCGAGCCGGCCCCGTCCCCGCACCCATCCAGGAGGCCTGGTGTCCGTTCTCCTCGAGCAGCCCGCAAGCCTGGTCGCCTACCGCCCCAACAAGCCGACCGCCATGGTCGTCGTGGCCGACCCGCGCGTTCGTTCCACCGTCACCCGCCATCTCTGGGCGCTCGGAGTGCGCGACGTCATCGAGGCGTCGTCCATCGCAGAGGCCCGTCCTCGTATCGGCAACCCGCGCGACATCTGCGTCGCCGACGTCCACCTCCCCGACGGCTCCGGTCTGACCCTCCTGTCGGAGACCCGGGCCGCGGGCTGGCCCAACGGTCTGGCCCTGTCCGCCGCCGACGACATCGGCGCGGTCCGCAACGCCCTCGCGGGCGGAGTCAAGGGCTATGTCGTCACCGGCACCCGCACCAACATCGGGCTCCCCACCCGGCCCGGTGCCGCCCCCATCGGCGCCGCCGCCGCGCGCCTGCACCGCCGCCCCCCGGGTGCCCCGAGCCACCCGGGCGGCTACCGCGAGCTGTCCGGCCGCGAGGTGGAGGTGCTGCGTCTGGTCGCTGAAGGGCAGTCGAACAAGGCGATCGGCGTCTCGATGGGCCTGTCCGCACTCACCGTGAAGAGCCACCTGGCCCGCATCGCCCGCAAGCTCGGCACCGGCGACCGTGCCGGGATGGTGGCGGTGGCCCTGCGGACCGGCATCATCCACTGACCCCTCCCCCTGACCACCAGCCCCCTGACTCCCTGACTTCCCACCCCTCCTCCGCCCCCCGGTCCGCGTCCGCACCGAGCCGCCGCCGAGCCGCGTCCTGGGAACTGGAGGCGCGCCCGGGACACCCGCCGTCCCGCGCCGCACAACCGGCACCGCGCCGTCGTGCGGACACGAACGACCCATATGACACATGACTGATTTACGACCCCCCATCGCCCGTCGACGGAACGTTCCGTCGACGGGCGTAGTCGACACACAGATACCCTTGACAGGTGACCGACGCCCAAGAGACCGCAGCAGACAGCCCACTGCGAACCACCGGAGGCGCCCCTCCGGACGACGTCGAAACGGCGCCGATCCCGTTGCTCGAGCCGCGAGACGGCATTCCGCCCGTGATCGTCGACGAGGCCTCCCTCGCCGAGGTGATCGCCGCCTTCGCCGCCGGCACCGGCCCCGTCGCGGTCGATGCCGAGCGCGCGTCCGGCTACCGGTACGGCCAGCGCGCCTACCTCGTGCAGCTGCGCCGCGAGGGCGCCGGCACCGCGCTGATCGACCCGGTGACCTGCCCTGACCTGTCGGCCCTGGGCGAGGCGATCTCCGACGCCGAGTGGGTACTGCACGCCGCCACCCAGGACCTGCCCTGCCTGCGCGAGATAGGCATGGTGCCCACCCGCCTGTTCGACACCGAGCTGGCCGGACGCCTCGCCGGGTTCCCGCGGGTGGGACTCGGCGCCATGGTGGAGAGCGTCCTCAGCTTCATCCTGGAGAAGGGCCACTCCGCCGTCGACTGGTCGACGCGGCCCCTGCCCGAGCCCTGGCTGCGCTATGCCGCCCTCGACGTCGAACTGCTCGTGGACCTGCGGGACGCCCTGGAGAAGGAACTCGAGCGGCAGGGGAAGCTGGAGTGGGCCCGTCAGGAGTTCGACGCGATCGCCTCCGCGCCGCCGCCCGAGCCGCGCAAGGACCCCTGGCGCCGTACGTCCGGAATGCACAAGGTGCGCCGCCGCCGGCAGATGGCGGCCGTCCGGGAGCTGTGGCAGACCCGGGACCGGATCGCGCAGCGCCGGGACGTCTCGCCGGGCAAGGTGCTCGGGGACGCCGCGATCGTCGAGGCGGCCCTCGCCCTGCCGCCGAACGCGCATGCCCTGGCCGCGCTGAACGGCTTCGGGCACCGCATGGGGCGGCGGCAGCTGGAGCAGTGGCAGGCCGCGATCGATCGCGCCAAGGCGCTGCCGGAGGCGGAGCTGCCGCATCCGGGGCAGCCGGTGACGGGTCCGCCGCCGCCGCGGGCCTGGGCCGACAAGGATCCGGTGGCGGCCGCCCGGCTGTCCGCTGCGCGGGCCGCGGTGTCGGCCTTGGCCGAGCAGCTCACCATGCCCCAGGAGAATCTGATCTCCCCGGACACCGTGCGGCGCCTGTGCTGGGAGCCGCCGAAGCCGGTGGACGCGGAGTCCGTGGCCTCCGCGCTGGCCGGGTGCGGGGCGAGGGCTTGGCAAGTTGAGCAGGTCACCCCGGTGCTGGTGAAGGCGCTGTCCGTGACGGGCGCCTAGTCGCCGTAGCGGCTTTGTCGTACGGCGGGTGGGGGGCGTCTTCGGTGGGGGGCGTCTTCGGTGGGGGGCGCCCGCGCGGCGGAGCCGCATGGCGACCCCCCAGCCGGTGCCGACGCGGCGCAGCCGCATGTTGACACGGCGGCGTCCCGTGTCATGCCGCGCAGCCGCATGTGGACACGCGGGGTCCCATGTCGACGCCCGCATCACGCATGCTGACACAGGGGAGCCGCATGGCGACACTGCGCAGCTGATGATGAGGCGCCGCGGAGTACGGGCGGATCGCCAAGACCGAGCACCTGCTGCGCGTGGTCGACCCGGTTGACGACACCTACCGGCGGCAGATGAACCGGCAGCTCACCGAGCAGGAATCCCGCCACAAGCTCGCCCGGGACGTGTGCCACGGCAAGCGCGCACCATCCACCAGGCGTACCGGGACGGGATGGAAGACCAACTCGGTGCACTCGGCTTGGTCCTCAATGCCATCGTGCTTTGGACGACCCGGTACATCGACGCGGCCGTCGCCCAACTTCGCGCCGAGGGCCACGAGATCCGGGAGGAGGACATCGCCCGGCTCTCCCCGCTCAAGCTCCGCAACCTGAACCTGCTCGGGCGCTACAGCTTCAGCGCCAGCGTCCCGGCCGCTGGCGCCCTGCGCCCTCTGCGCGACCCGGATACGCCCGAGCTCGACGAGGACGAGGACGACGCGGACTGAAGTGCGCCCTCCTCCCTCCGGCTGCAGCGCGATGATGTCCGGCCCGCGAGGAGGATCGGACCGGATCTCGGTAGCGGACTGAGGGCTGAATTCGGTGCAGGCGTCCTTGCGTTCGCCTACAGTAACGGCGGTTTTGCCGGAAGGGACTACGGCGGTGCCGCACTGTCCTGTGAAGCCGTGGCGAGCTGCTGGTGCTCTCGCGCTTTTGGCAGTCAGGACGGCTGGACTTGGTCGAAGAGGGCGAGGGCTTCGACGGGGTCTGGGCTCACCAGGCGTTCCAGACCGGCCGTCGTGATCTTCGCCCACCTGCCGGCCCGTGCCCACATCTGTTCCTCGAAGGCGCGGACGGCCTCGTCCAGATCTCCATGACCGGTGGCGATGGACTCGGCGAGCTCGGCGCCCTCCAGCATCGCGAGATTCGCGCCCGCCCCCAGCGGGGGCATCAGATGGGCGGCGTCGCCCAGGAGCGTCACCCCGGAGACGTGGGTCCAGGTGTGGGAAACGGGCAGGACATAGAGGGGGCGGTGGACGAAAGCGGGGCCGTGGCGGAGGAGGTCGAGGACGGGAGCGGCCCAGCTGTCGAACAGAGCCAGCAGCCCCGATCGCATGGCCTCGACGTCGGCTAGGTCCAGGTTCGTGTGCCAGTCCAGCGGCGCGCGGAACTGGGCGTACACCTTGACGTGGCCGCCGCTGTTGCGCCGGGCGACGAGAGATCGGTTCACGCCGTACACAGCCACGGAACCGTCGCCGATCAACCGGGCGAGGTCAGGGTAGCGGGTGTCGACGTCGTCCAGGGAGGTCTCGACCGTGGTGACGCCGGTGTAGTGCGGTGTCACCGACGAGACTGCCGAGCGGGTCCGGGACCAAGCGCCGTCCGCGCCGACTACGAGGTCGAACGTCTCCTGTCGCCCGTCCGCGAAATGGACCAGTACGCCATCCCGAGTCCCGGGCGCCACCTGCATGACACTGCGGCCCCACTGGACGTCGAGAGGGCCGAGCAGCAGGTCACGGAGTTGCCCGCGGTCGATCTCGGGATTGGCCCGGTCATCTGGATGTGGTCGCCAGTCGCGCAGGACGGTCCCGTCCGTGTCCAGGATGCGCATGGCCTGCCCCTCGGGGCGAGACAGCGCCTGGAACTCCGCCAGCAGCCCCGCCTTGTCCAGCGCGAGCTGGCCCAGCCCTTCGCGCAGGTCCAGCGTGCCGCCCGGGGGGCGGGCATCGGGAGCGGGATCGCGTTCGAGGACGGCGACGGGGTGGCCATGGCGGTGCAGGACACGGGCGAAGGTAAGGCCGCCAGGACCGCCCCCGACCACTGCGATGCGTTGTCTCATGCCGATACACTGTATGGACTCGCTACGATGCATCGCAACAGTACGATGCCCCCATGACTGTGTGGGACCGACCGGAGCCGCCGACTCGCCCCGTGCCGCTCGACCGGGAGCGGATCGTGGCCGCCGCCATCGCGCTGGCCGACGAAGGTGGGTTGGAGGCGGTGTCGTTGCGCAAGGTCGCCGGTCGGCTGAATGCCGGCCCCATGCGGCTGTACGGATACATCTCCAGCAAGGAGGAGCTGTTCGACCTCATGGTGGACGAGGTCTACGCCGAGATTCTTCCCGAGGAGCAGCCCGGTGACTGGCGGGAGGCGCTGCGCATCCTCGCCCACCGCACCAGGCAGGCAGCTCTCCGCCACGAATGGCTGGCCGACCTGCTCGGCCGCCGCCCGGCCCTGGGCCCGAACGGCCTCGCCGTGACCGAGGCCACGCTGGCCGCCCTCGACGGCCTCACCGACATTGACACCGTCATGCGAGCCGTGGAGACGGTCAGCGCCTACTTCACCGGCGCGATCAGGCGCGAGATCACGAACCTGCGGGCCGAGCGCGCCACGGGCCTGTCCAAGCACGACTGGCAGCGCGCCCACGGTCCGCATGTGACAAGAATGCTGGCCACGGGCCGCTTCCCGGCACTGGCCAAGGCCGTCTATGACGGCACGGACGTGGACGCCGAAACATCCTTCGCGACCGGCCTGGACTGGGTCCTCGACGCCGTGGCCGCCAAGCTCACCCGGCCGTCGGCGTGACGCTCAACTCCTGCCGAATGTGAGCGAGGCCGGGGTCGGCGTCCACGGGCCGCACGGGCTCGCCGCCGCCACCCATGCTCTGGGCAGCACCACTCAAGGCGTTGTCACTGCGCCTGACACGGGATGACGGCACTCGGTGTCAGCAAACGATCGTTTGACGACAGGCAGTCGACGCGTCCAATGAACCCACGCAATCCGGGGGTTCGCAGCGGCTCGAATCCAATCAGATCCGATGGTGATTGCTGACAGGGTCTGACGACAGATAGGGTCCGATCCTCCGTACGGAAAGGGTCCCTGGGTGGCGAACCTGGTCTACAAGCGGGTTTCGACCGACCAGCAGTCGACCGCCCGGCAGAACCTCGTCCTGGACGAGGCCGGGATCGAGGACCCGGTCGTCTTCGAGGAGGACCCGGGCACCTCCAGTCGCCTCCACCCCCTGCAGCGTCCGAAGTTCCGCGAACTGCTCACGTACGCGCGGCCGGGCGACACCGTCCACATCTCCGAGATGTTCCGCGGCGTACGCGGCACCGGCCACATCCTCGACGTGCTCGACGTCCTCCACCACGACCAGGTGGCGCTGCGCATCCACGACGGCGCGTTCTCCGCGATGGACCTCACCGCCCGCCACCCGCGCACCGGCGAGCTGCTGTCCACCGTGAAGTTCATGGTGCAGACCCTCGCCGCCGCCGGCGAACTCCAGCGCGAGCTGACCTACGACGGACTGCGCGCCGCCAAGGCCAAGGGCAGCAAAGGTGGGCGCCGCCCCGCCGTGGTGGCCGCGAAGACCGACACCGTCCGCACCGCGAACCTGGAGGGCCGCTCGATCGCCGCCCTCGCCCGCGAACACGGTGTCAGCCGCGGCGCGATCCGCACGGCCGTCGCCGACTCCTGCCCGACCACACCGCCATTGAGCAGGAGGATGCCCCCGCCCCGGAGCTGCCGGTCACCCTCGATATGCCGGGCAAGGTCGCGGACTTCCTCCGCGCGGCCGACCTGGAGCCCGTCGAGCGGGCCGCGCTCGACCAAGGGGTAACCGTACGGCGCGGTCAGGGCTACACCCTTCGTGTCACGGCCGTGCCAGCGCTCCACCGGCAACTCGTTGCCCGCTGCCAGCCGCTCGACGGCGGCCGGGGCGTCCCTGCAGTCCCGGCCCAGCGCAAGGCCCGGCGCGAGTACGAGAACCGCGTCACCGGCCTCGGAGCCCCGGCCTGACCATGATCACCGGGTCAGCGTTAACCGCTGTACCGATGTACCGAGGCCGGACACGGCGCAGCCGCATGCCTCGACGGCGCAGCCGCATGCCTCCACGGCGCGGTCGCATGCCTCCACGGCGCGGTCGCATGCCCCACGGCGGGGTGGCGTGCCGACGCGCCCCCCGCCCCCGCCCCCCTTGCGGGCATGGCCCTTCGCGGGGATGCGGCCTGCCGCCTCCCGTTCCGAGCCCTTGCCGACCCCGCGGGGGCTCCACGGTCCGCCGAAGGTGTGACCTTCACCGCTTGGGCGTGCGGGACTGGGCAGCTTGGTTACCCACAAGTAGCATGGTGCTGAGCGCGCGCTCAGCGTGTCGCAGCAGTGCCATCCCGCACCCTGGAGGAGAGCCATCGTGCCTCGTACCGTCAGGGACGTCGTCTTCGTCGACGGCGTCCGCACCCCGTTCGGCAAGGCGGGCCCGAAGGGCATCTACCACGAGACCCGCGCCGACGACCTCGTCGTGAAGGCGATCCGGGAGCTGCTGCGCCGCAACCCGGGTCTCGACCCGAAGAAGATCGACGAGGTCGCCATCGCCGCGACCACGCAGATCGGTGACCAGGGCCTGACCCTCGGCCGCACCGCGGGCATCCTCGCCGGACTCCCGCAGTCGGTCCCCGGCTACTCCATCGACCGTATGTGCGCGGGTGCGATGACGGCCGTGACGACCACGGCCGGCTCGATCGCGTTCGGCGCGTACGACGCCGTCATCGCGGGCGGTGTCGAGCACATGGGCCGCCACCCGATGGGCGAGGGCGTCGACCCGAACCCGCGGTTCGTGAGCGAGAAGCTGGTCGACGAGTCCGCGCTGTTCATGGGCATGACCGCCGAGAACCTCCACGACCGCTACCCGCACATCACCAAGCTGCGCGCCGACGAATACGCCGTGCGCTCCCAGGAGAAGGCCGCGAAGGCGTACGCCAACGGCAAGATCCAGCAGGACCTGGTGCCGATCTCCGTGCGCCGCACGAACCCCGAGGGCGGCGAGACCGGCTGGGGCCTGGTCACCGCCGACGAGCCGATGCGCCCGGGCACCACGCTGGAGAACCTGGCGGGCCTGAAGACGCCGTTCCGCGTCCACGGCCGGGTCACCGCGGGCAACGCGGCCGGTCTGAACGACGGTGCCACCGCCTCGATCATCGCGAGCGAGGACTTCGCCCGCGAGAACGGCCTGCCGGTCAAGATGCGTCTGGTCTCGTACGCCTTCGCGGGCGTCGAGCCGGAGGTCATGGGCTACGGCCCGATCCCGGCCACGGAGAAGGCCCTCGCCAAGGCGGGCCTGTCCGTCTCCGACATCGGCCTGTTCGAGATCAACGAGGCCTTCGCCGTCCAGGTCCTGGCCTTCCTCGACCACTACGGCATCGCGGACGACGACGAGCGCGTCAACCAGTACGGCGGCGCCATCGCCTTCGGCCACCCGCTGGCCTCCTCCGGCGTCCGGCTGATGACGCAGCTCGCCCGCCAGTTCGAGGAGCAGCCGCAGGTCCGCTACGGCCTCACCACCATGTGCGTCGGCTTCGGCATGGGCGCGACGGTCATCTGGGAGAACCCGCACTTCGACGGAGGCGACAAGTGAGCACCACCGCTGAGCTGTTGAAGGGCGCGGCCGAGCTGTTCCCGGACGAGGTCGTCACGCAGGCGCACGTGCGCCACTTCGACCTGCCGTTCGGTGTGGGCCGGTTCGCCCTGATCACCCTCGACAACGGTCACGACCACACCAAGCCGACCACCTTCGGCCCGGCCTCGCTCGCGAACCTCAACACCGCGATCGACCAGGTCGAGAAGGAGGCCGCGGACGGCGAGATCGTCGGCGTCGGCATCACCGGCAAGCCGTTCATCTTCGCGGTCGGCGCCGACCTCAAGGGTGTCGAGCTGCTGAAGCGGCACGAGGACGCGCTGGCCATCGGCAAGGGCGGCCACGAGGTCTTCAAGCGCCTGTCCAAGCTGGCCGTCCCGACGTTCGCCTACTACAACGGCGCGGCGATGGGCGGCGGCGTCGAGGTCGGCCTGCACTGCACCTACCGCACGGTGTCCGCGGCCCTCCCGGCGTTCTCCCTCCCCGAGGTCTTCCTGGGCCTCGTCCCCGGCTGGGGCGGCTGCACGCTGCTGCCGAACCTGATCGGCGCCGACAAGGCCGTCTCGGTCATCATCGAGAACAGCCTCAACCAGAACAAGCAGCTCAAGGGCAAGCAGGTCTACGAGCTCGGGATCGCCGACGCCGTCTTCGAGGGCGCCGACTTCCTGGAGCAGTCGCTGATCTGGACGGCGGCCGTCCTCAAGGGCGAGATCGTCATCGAGCGCCCGGTCATCGATCGCGGCGAGGCCTGGGACCAGGCCGTCGCCAAGGGCCGCTTCATCGCGGACGGCAAGGTGCACGGCGCGGCCCCGGCCGCCTACCGCACCCTCGACATCATCGCCGCCGCGAAGAACGGCGACCTGCAGCAGGGCTACGACGCCGAGGACCAGGCCCTCGCGGACCTGATCATGGGCGGCGAACTGCGCGCCGGCATCTACGCGTTCAACCTCGTCCAGAAGCGCGGCAAGCGCCCGGCGGGCGCCCCCGACAAGAGCCTGGCGCGCCCGGTCACCAAGGTCGGTGTCGTCGGCGCCGGTCTGATGGCGTCGCAGCTCGCCCTGCTCTTCCTGCGCCGCCTCGAGGTCCCGGTCGTCCTCACGGACATCGACCAGGAGCGCATCGACAAGGGCGTGGGCTACGTCCACGCTGAGATCGACAAGCTGCTCGGCAAGGGCCGGATCAACCAGGACAAGGCCAACCGCCTCAAGGCGCTGGTCTCCGGCGTCCTGGACAAGGCCGAGGGCTTCTCGGACGCCGACTTCGTCATCGAGGCCGTGTTCGAGGAGATGGGCGTCAAGCAGCAGGTGTTCGCTGAGGTCGAGGCGGTCGCGCCCGAGCACGCGATCCTGGCGACCAACACCTCCTCCCTCTCCGTGTCGGAGATGGCGTCGAAGCTGAAGCACCCGGAGCGGGTCGTCGGCTTCCACTTCTTCAACCCGGTGGCGGTGCTGCCGCTGCTGGAGATCGTCCGCGGCGAGAAGACGGACGACGCCTCGCTGGCGACCGCCTTCGCGGTGGCCAAGAAGCTGAAGAAGACGGCGGTTCTGGTCAAGGACGCCCCGGCGTTCGTCGTGAACCGCATCCTGACCCGCTTCATGGGCGAGATCCAGAACGTCATCGACGAGGGCACCCCGGTCGAGGTTGCGGAGAAGGCGGTGGAGCCGCTGGGTCTGCCGATGTCCCCGCTGGTCCTGCTGGAGCTGGTCGGCCCGGCGATCGGCCTGCACGTCTCCGAGACCCTGAACAAGGCGTTCCCGGACCGCTTCACGGTCTCCCCGAACCTCAAGGCGGTCGTCGAGGCGGGCAAGCGCGGCTTCTACGTCTACGACAGCGGCAAGCCCGAGCTGGACCCGGAGGTCGCCGCGCTGCTGAAGCAGGGCGACACGGTCCTGACGGAGGAGCAGGTCCGCGCCCGCGTCCTGGACGCGGTGGCGCAGGAGATCGGCCTGATGCTGGACGAGGGCGTCGTCGCCGAGGCCCAGGACATCGACCTGTGCCTGATCACGGGCGCCGGCTGGCCCTTCCACCTGGGCGGCATCACGCCGTACCTGGACCGCGAGGGCGTCGCGGAGCGGGTGAACGGCAAGACGTTCCTCGAGCCGGGCGTGGCGTCGGTTCCGGCGTAACGGCCGCAGCACGGTGAAAGGGCCTCCGCGCAAGGCGGAGGCCCTTTCTCGTTGTGTGCGCAAGGCCGGTGGCGTCGGGGCCGGTCGGAGCCGCCGTCCCGGCGCCCGGCAGCCAGGAGCCGTTCAACGGGGACCGTTGGCACTCCCCCGATATCAATGAGGCGTCCCTGGCGCGGGCCGGACGTGGGACGCTGGAGGCATGAGTGTCCCGCTCCTGGTGATCGTCGATGGCGCGAACGTCGTCGGGTCGGTGCCCGACGGCTGGTGGCGGGACCGGCGGGGCGCCGCCGACCGGCTGCGGGACCGTCTCGTGCCGTTCGCCGCCGACGGGCTGCCCGGCTTTCCCGGGCCGCTGGAGGTGGTGCTGGTCGTGGAGGGTGCGGCGCGCGGCGTGGAGGCCGTGCCCGGCATCCGGGTGGACGCGGCCCCCGGCAGCGGGGACGACCGTATCGTCGAACTGGTCGCCGAGGCCGGGGACCGCCCGGTCCTGGTCGTCACGGCGGACCGGGAGCTACGGCGACGGGTGACGGATCTCGGCGCGGAGGTGACGGGCCCGCGTACGGTGCGCTGAATCCCCGCGCGGAACACCGCGGTCACCGCGTGCCGCCTCCGGACGGCCCGCTCACCCCGTCCGCCGCGGACTCCTCGGCACGGCCCACACGGCTGTGCGAACGGCCGTAGAGGAAGTACACGACGAACCCGAGGACCAGCCAGATCGCGAACCGCAGCCAGGTCTCGGCGGGCAGGTTCAGCATCAGCCACAGCGAGGCGCACACCGACAGGATCGGCACCACCGGGACGAACGGGGTGCGGAAGGCGCGTGGCAGGTCGGGACGGGTGCGGCGGAGGATGACCACGCCGATCGCGACGACGATGAACGCGAACAGCGTGCCGATGTTCACCAGTTCGGCCAGTTCGCTGAGGCTGGTGAAGCCCGCGACGACGGCGATGACCACGCCGAGCAGGATGGTCGGCCGGTGCGGGGTCTTGAAGCGCGGGTGGACGCGGGAGAAGAAGCGTGGCAGCAGCCCGTCGCGGCTCATCGCGAAGAAGACCCGGGTCTGGCCGAGCAGCAGGATCAGACAGACGGTGGTCAGGCCCACGGCGGCACCGAAGCTGATCACACCCGCGAACCAGGGGTGCCCGATGGCCTTGAACGCGTCGGCGAGCGGGGCGTCCACGGACAGTTTGCTGTAGTGCTCCATGCCGGTGACGACGATCGCGACCGCCACGTACAGCGCGGTGCAGATGAGCAGGGAGCCGAGGATGCCGCGCGGCATGTCGCGCTGCGGGTTGCGGGTCTCCTCGGCGGTGGTCGCCACGATGTCGAAGCCGATGAAGGCGAAGAAGACGACGGACGCGGCGGTGAAGATGCCCATCACGCCGAAGTTGGACGGTGCCCAGCCGACCATCAGCTGGATGAGCGGCGCCTTGAGGCTGCCGCCCGCCGGCACCGCCTGCGGCTCGGGCACGAACGGCTTGTAGTTGGCGCTGTTGACGAAGAAGGCGCCCCCGATGATCACGATCAGCACCACGGTCACCTTGACGGCGACGACGATCTGGGTGACCCGGGCCGACAGTTTCATCCCGAGGACGAGGATCGCGGTGAGGAGGAGGACGAGCGCGGCGGCGAGGATGTCGAAGCCGAATCCGTGCGCCCCCTCCCGCCCGCCGAGATAGGCGGGCAGGTGCCAGCCCACGTTGTCCATCAGGGAGCGGAAGTACCCGGACCAGCCGACGGCGACCACCGCCGTGCCGAGCGCGAACTCCAGGACCAGGTCCCAGCCGATGATCCAGGCGGGCAGCTCGCCCAGTGTGGCGTAGGAGAACGTGTACGCGGATCCGGCGACCGGCACCGTGGAGGCGAACTCCGCGTAGCAGAGCGCGGCGAGCGCGCAGACGATGCCGGCCACGACGAAGGACAGGGAGACGGCGGGGCCCGCGTTCTGCCTGGCGACCTTGCCGGTGAGCACGAAGATGCCGGTGCCGATGATGACCCCGACGCCGAACACGGTCAGGTCGAGGGCGGACAGGGTCTTTCTGAGCGCGTGCTCCGGCTCCTCGGTGTCCTGGATCGACTGCTCGACGTTCTTCGTCCGGAAGAGGGTGCTCCTCATGGCGTACCTCCCGCGCGCTCGCCGCCCCCGACATGATCGAGAGGGGGCGCACTCCGTGTGCCCCGGCACGGCAAGATTCACGCAGATGGGCCGGTTTCGCCACCGTAAAGGATGGAGAAACCGGCCCGGGCGCGTGCGGCGGGTCGTCTCAGTCGCGGGCGGGCTCCACCGAGTCCACGCCCTGCGTGGCGCCCGCACGGTCGTAGCGGCTGCCGTCGAGCTTGGAGACCAGCCCGGTGACCTGGCGGGCGACGTCCGGCGCGGTCAGGCCGATCTCCGCGAGGACCTCCTTGCGGGAGGCGTGGTCGAGGAAGCGCGGCGGGACGCCGAAGTCACGCAGCGGCACGTCCACACCCGCGTCGCGCAGCGCCTGCGCGATCGCCGAACCCACACCACCGACGCGGGAGTTGTCCTCGACGGTGACGACCACACGGTGCCGCTCGGCGAGCGGGGCGAGCGCCTCGTCGACGGGCTTGACCCAGCGGGGGTCGACGACGGTGGTGGAGATGCCCTGCTTGTCGAGGAGGTCGGCGATCTCCAGGCACATGGGAGCGAGCGCGCCGACGGAAACCAGCAGGACGTCCGGCACGGGGGCCTCTGCCTTGCGCAGCACGTCCATGCCGCCGACCTTGCCGACGGCGGGGACGGCCGGGCCGACGACGCCCTTGGAGTAGCGCAGCACGGTCGGCGCGTCGTCCACGTCGACGGCCTCGCGCAGCTGGGCCCGCAGCTGCTCGGCGTCGCGAGGGGCGGCGATCCTCAGGCCCGGCACCACCTGGAGCATCGACATGTCCCACATGCCGTTGTGGGAGGCGCCGTCGTCGCCCGTGATGCCCGCCCGGTCGAGCACGAACGTCACACCGCACTTGTGCAGGGCGACGTCCATGAGCACTTGGTCGAAGGCGCGGTTGAGGAAGGTCGCGTACACCGCGAAGACGGGGTGCAGACCGCCGGTGGCGAGGCCGGCCGCGGAGACCGCGCCGTGCTGCTCGGCGATGCCGACGTCGTAGATCCGGTTCGGGAAGGCGTCCGCGAACTTCTTCAGGCCCACCGGCTGGAGCATCGCGGCCGTGATGGCGACGATGTCGTCGCGCTCCCGGCCGAGCCTGACCATCTCGTCGCCGAAGACGGAGGTCCAGCTGGCGGCAGCGGCCTTGATGGGCAGACCGGTGTCGGGGTGGATGGGGCCGATGCCGTGGAAGCGGTCGGCCTCGTCCTGCTCGGCGGGCCTGTAGCCGCGGCCCTTCTCGGTGAGGCAGTGCACGATGACCGGGCCGCCGAACCGCTTGGCGCGGGCCAGGGCGGACTCCAGGGCCTCGATGTCGTGCCCGTTGATCGGGCCGACGTACTTCAGGCCCAGGTCCTCGAACATGCCCTGCGGGGCGATGAAGTCCTTCAGGCCCTTCTTGGCCCCGTGCAGGGTCTCGTAGAGCGGCTTGCCGACGACGGGCGTGCGCTCGAGGACCTCCTTGGTGCGGGCCAGGAACTTCTCGTAGCCGTCGGTGGTGCGCAGGGTGGCCAGGTGGTTGGCGAGGCCGCCGATCGTGGGCGCGTAGGAGCGCTCGTTGTCGTTGACGACGATGACGAGCGGGCGGTCCTTGGCGTCGGCGATGTTGTTCAGCGCCTCCCAGGCCATGCCGCCGGTGAGGGCGCCGTCACCGATGACGGCCACGACGTGGCTGTCGCGCTTGAGCAGCTGGTTGGCCTTGGCCAGACCGTCGGCCCAGCCCAGGACGGTGGAGGCGTGCGAGTTCTCGATGACGTCGTGGTCGGACTCGGCGCGCGAGGGGTAGCCGGACAGACCCCCCTTGCTGCGCAGCTTGGAGAAGTCCTGACGGCCGGTGACCAGCTTGTGGACGTAGGCCTGGTGGCCGGTGTCCCACAGCACCTTGTCCTTCGGGGAGTGGAAGACGCGGTGCAGGGCGATGGTGAGCTCGACCACACCGAGGTTCGGACCGAGGTGGCCGCCGGTCTTGGAGACGGCGTCGACGAGGAAGGTCCGGATCTCCTCTGCCAGCTGGTCCAGCTCCTCCAGGCTGAGCCGGTCCAGATCGCGCGGTCCCCTGATGCGGGTCAGCAGCGGCACCCGTGCCTCCTTGCAGTAGAGCTGTGTCGAGCATTCGCCGGGCCTGTCGAGTCTAATGTTCCGCCTGTGAGGGATCACCGATGGCCCCATGGATCCCCCCGACGTGTCCGCCCAAACACGGTGCCGGACACAGGACTGTGCCCGGCACCGCCGTTGGCGCCGGGCACAGTGGCTGAAGTATCGGCTAGGCGCGGCCGGCCGTCTTCTGGGTCTTGCGGGTCACGGCGTCGATGACGACCGTGGCGAGCAGAACACCACCGGTGATCATGTACTGCACCGGCGAGGCGATGCCCTCCAGGGCGAGGCCGTACTGGATCGAGACGATCACCAGCACACCGAGCAGCGCGTTCCACGTGCGGCCACGCCCACCGAACAGCGACGTACCGCCGATCACCGCGGCGGCGATCGCGTTCATCAGCAGGTCACCGCCACCGGCACCCTGGTTGGCGGACGCGATCTTCGACGCGATGAACAGACCGCCGATCGCGGCGAACGTGCCGGAGACGGCGAAGACCGAGATGCGGACCGCGGCCACGTTGATACCGGCACGGCGGGACGCCTCCACGCTGCCGCCGAGCGCGAACACCTTCCGGCCGTACGCGGTGCGGCGCAGCACGAAGTCCGTGATGAGCAGCACAGCGATGAAGATGACCACGGCGAGCGGCAGGCCCTTGTACTGGTTGTAGACGACGGCCACGGCGAACGTGAGGACCGCCAGCAGCGCCGTGCGCAGGATCGTCTCGCTCAGTGGCCGGGACGGCACACCCGCGGCCTCGCGCCGCTTGTTGCCGAAGTAGGAGCTGAGGAAGTACAGCACGGTCACTGCCAGCGCGAGCCCGTAGGCGGCGGCCACGTCGGGGAAGTAGTACGTCGTCAGCTTGGCGACGAGGCCGTCGCTGTTCAGGTTGATCGTGCCGCTGTCGCCGAGGATCTGGAGCATGAAGCCGTTCCAGAACAGCAGACCGGCCAGGGTGACCGCGAACGCGGGCACACCGATCTTCGCGAAGACGAAGCCGTGGATCGCGCCGGCGACCGTACCGGTGAGGATGGCCAGCACGAAGGCGAGCCACTCGCTCATGCCGTGGGTGATGTTCAGGACGGCGAAGGTGGCGCCCGCGACACCGGAGACCGAGCCGACCGACAGGTCGATCTCGCCGAGCAGCAGCACGAAGACGATACCGACGGCGATCATGCCCGTGCCGACCATGGCGACGGAGATGTCGGAGAGGTTGCCGGCGGTGAGGAAGTTCGAGTTCAGACTCTGGAAGATGATCCAGATGATCGCCAGACCGATGACGACCGGGATCGCGCCCAGGTCACCGGCCTTCATCTTCCGCTTGAACTCGGTGACATAGCCCGTGAAGCCCTGCTCGCGCACCAGCAGACGGGGGTCGACGGCGGTGACCGCCTTCGCCGCCGCCTCGGGGTTCTCCACGACGGTGTCCTCGGGGGGCGTGGAGGTCTTGTCGATGCTCACTTCTTGATCTCCCCATTGCTGCGCGCCGCACGACGGGTCACGGCGTTGTCCGTGGCGCCGGTGATGGCGGAGATGATCTCTTCCTGCGAGGTCGTCTTGACCTCGAAGACGCCGTTGTTGCGCCCCAGACGCAGCACCGCCACCTTGTCGGCGACGGCCTTCACGTCGGCCATGTTGTGGCTGATGAGGATCACGGCGTGACCGCGCTCCCGCAGCCGCTCCACGAGGTCGAGGACCTGCGCGGTCTGCTCGACGCCGAGGGCGGCGGTGGGCTCGTCGAGGATCACCAGCTTGGGCTCGCCGAGCATGGAACGGGCGATGGCCACCACCTGGCGCTGACCGCCGGAGAGCGAGGCGATCGGGATGCGGACGCTGGGGATGCGGATGGACAGCTGGTCCAGCAGCTCGCGCGAGCGCCGCTCCATCTCCACCTCGTCCAGGACACCGCGGCGGCGGATCTCCCGGCCCAGGTAGAGGTTGCCGACGACGTCGATGTTGTCGCACAGCGCGAGGTCCTGGTAGACCGTCGCGATGCCCAGGTTCTGGGCGTCGTTCGGCTTGCCGATGTGGGCGGTCTTGCCTTCCCACTCGATGACGCCCTCATCGATGGGGTGCACGCCGGCGATCGTCTTGACCAGCGTGGATTTTCCGGCGCCGTTGTCACCGACCAGGGCGACCACCTCACCGGCGTGGACCTCAAGCTCTACGTCGGTGAGCGCCTGAACGGCACCGAACCGCTTGGAGACCCCGCGCAACGCCAGCACGGGCGTAGCGGACACGTGAACCATCTCCTTCGCCGCCTGACCCGGCGGGAGGTTGTGCAGAAGTTTGGGGGGTGTTCCGTCCGGCGCCCCGCGACGAGCTTGCGGGGCTGGTGGAGGCGGGGCGCCGGAGGAGTTTCAGTGCGCCAGTCCCGTACGGGAATTCAAGGGCGAATTCCCGTAGGGGGAAAGGGGCTTGCGGCCGGTTGTTACTTCAGGCCGATCTTGGCGCAGGCCGACGTGAACTGCGGGGTGCAGATGTCCGCGACGGTGTAGATGCCGTCCTTGATGACGGTGTCCTTGATGTTGTCCTTCGTCAGAGCGACGACCGGGACCAGGACGGAGGGCACCTGCTTGGTGGTCGGGCTGTCGACCTTGTCCTTCGCTATCGAGTCGAGCGCCTTGCCCTGGGCGATGGCGACGGCCATCTGCGCGGCGACGTCCGCCTCCTGCGGGTACGGCTTGTAGACGCTCATGTACTGGTCGCCGGTGACGATGCGCTGCACACCCGCGAGCTCCGCGTCCTGGCCGGTGACCGGGATGCCCTTGATGCCGGCGGCCTTGAGGGCGGTGATGATACCGCCGGCCATGCCGTCGTTGGCGGAGTAGACGCCGATGATGTTCTGCTTGCCGAGGGCGGAGATGGCGCCCTCCATGTTGGTGTTGGCGTTCTCCGGCTTCCAGTCCTTGGTGTCGTACTCCTTGCCGATGTTCACCTTGCCGTCGAGCACCTCGTGGGCGCCCTTCTTGAACTGCGCGGCGTTCGGGTCGGTGACGGAGCCGTTCATCATGACGATCTTGCCGGACTTGGCCTTGGAGCCGAGGGCCGTGAGGAGGGCCTGACCCTGGGTCTTGCCGACGGTCTCGTTGTCGAACGAGGTGTAGCCGCTGATCGGGCCCTGCGCCAGACGGTCGTAGGCGATGACCGGGATGCCCGCGTCCTTGGCCTTCTGCACGGAGCTCTTGATGGCCGCGGAGTCCACCGCGTCCACGATCAGCACGTCGACCTTGTTGGTGATCATGGTCTCGACCTGCTGGTTCTGCAGCGTGGCGTCCTGCTTGGCGTTGGCGTAGACCACCTCGCCCTTGCCGTTGGTAAGCTCCTTGACCTTCTTCTCGATCAAGGGGCGGTCGAACTTCTCATAACGCGCCGTCTGGTTCTCGGGGAGAAGCAGACCCACCTTGATGGCGTCGCCCTTCTTGGCGCTCGAGGACGAGGAAGAGCTCTTGCTGGACTCCTTGGCGCTGCCACAGGCGGCGAGCGAAACGGCCATGGCACCAGCAGCAACGGCGAAGGCCGCACGACGCATACGCGTGTTCACTTCTAGAAACCTCCCTGACGAGGCCGCGTCGTTGCGGCCGAGGTGGCTGGAAGTCAACTCGGCCACACGTGCGACGTCAAGAAGTAAATCCTTAACGAGATGGCAACGGTGCCATCCGTTATCTAAGTGAAGGCAGGCGTCGCAGCAGGCAGGCTGCCGTCCAAAAGGGTTGAATCACCCATTTCACTGAGTGCGAGAGCAAGCGCGCCGAGGACCTCCGCACGGCCGCCGAGCGCCCCTGGCAGCACCGACAGCTGGCGCGCGGCACTGGGGATCGCGTACCGGCCGACCGACTCCTTGATGGGCCCGAGGACCAGCTCACCGGCCTCGGCGAGATCACCGCCCAGGACCACGCGGCTCGGGTTGAGCAGATTGCACAGGTTGGCGACCCCGCTGCCGATGTGGCGGCCGACATCGGCGATCACCCGACGACAGCCCGGATCACCGTCCCGCGCCAGCCTCACCACACCTTCCATGGTCAGGTCGGCACCGTGGCTGGGCTGCAGCAGCGGCAGCACGTACCGCGCCGACGCGAACGTCTCCAGGCAGCCCCGGTTGCCGCAGCGGCAGACGGGACCGGATTCATCGAGAGTAATATGCCCGATTTCTCCCGCTGTGCCGCCAGGCCCGCGGTAGATCTTGCCGTCAATCACCAGTCCGGCGCCGACACCGCTCGCCACCTTGATGTACGCCAGGTCCTTGACCCCTCGGCCGCTGCCCCAGACCAGCTCGCCGAGGGCGCCGAGGTTGGCGTCGTTGTCCACGTGCACCGGCACGCCGAGCCGCCCCCCCAGCTCCTCGGCGGGTTTGGTGCCGGTCCAGCCCGGCAGGATGGCGGTGGAGCCGAGCGTGCCCGACTCGACGTCGATGGGTCCGGGAACGCCGAGCCCCACGCCCGCGATCTTGGACCGGCTCACTCCGGTCGCCTCGATCAGCCTGCTGACCAGCTCTTCCGCACGGTCGAAGCCCTGTGCGGCGGAGGCGTCCACGTCCAGGGGTTCGGACTCCTCGGCGAGCACCTGATGGGCGAGGTTCCCGATCGCGACGCGCAAATGGGTGTGCCCGAAGTCGACGCCGATCACGATGCCGGCGTCGCCGCTGAGAGAGACGCTGCGGGCCCTGCGGCCACCCGCCGATGTGGGCGTGACCTCGACGGTTCCGCCGTCCTTCAGCTCCCGCACGATATTGGAGACGGTCGCCGCGGACAGACCCGTCGTCCTCGCGATCTCGGCCTGCGTCAGCGACCCGGCCAGGCGCACCGCACGGACGACACGCTCCAGATTTGCCCGATGCAGCGACGACTGCGATCCCGGAGTCTCCATCGACTCATTCACTCCTGCCCTCAGCGCGGCGGCCACGGCGCCGCCCGTGTGACTCGGGTCACAGCAGCGGAATCCGAGTCACGTACAAGTTGTGAACTCCAAGCTCCGCTGAACGGGTTACCGCAGTCAAGTCCTTGACGGAAATCGGGAGAGATCAAAATGAGGACGGACGGACACACCGGCGCCGTCCCCGGTTCACGGGGAAGACGCCGGCAGGCCGGGGCAGCGGAAGTCGATCACTATTTCAGGGCGCCCGCCGTCAGGCCCTGTACCACCTGCCTCTGGAAGACGATGTACGCCGCGAGAACCGGCAGCATCGCCATCACCAGGCCGGCGAAGAGTCCGGACCAGTCGCCCTTGTATCCCTGGCTGGCCGCCAGCTGGACCAGGCCCTGGGTGAGGACGCGCTTGTCGGGGTCGGTGTTCAGGACCGTCGGGAGCATGTACTGGTTCCACTGGCCCAGGAAGTTGAAGATCCCCACGCTGATCAGGCCCGGCTTGGCCATCGGCAGCATGATCTGGAAGAACGTACGGGAGTGCGAGGCCCCGTCCACGAACGCGGCCTCGGCCACCGAGGTGGGCAGCGAGCGGAAGAACGCGGTCAGGAAGAACACCGTGAAGGGCAGCGAGTAGGCGATGTAGACGAGGATCAGCCCGTGGATCGTGTTCAGCAGCCCCATGTTGTTCACGACGTAGAACAGCGGGACCAGCGCCAGCATGATCGGGAAGCTCATGCCGCCGATGAACAGGTAGTAGATGAACCGGTTGCCCGGGAAGTCGAAGCGGGCGAGGACGTACGCCGCCATCGAGCCGAGCACCAGGGTCCCGATGAGCGAACCGCCCACCACCAGGACGGTGTTGAGGAAGTAGTCGCTCATGTTGGCGTCGGTCCAGGCCCGTGCCCAGTTCTCGAAGTGCAGCTTGTCGGGCAGCGACCAGGGCGAGTCGAAGATGGAGCGGTCGTCCTTGAAGGAGGTCATCACCGCCCACAGCAGCGGCATGACGACCATGAACGCCCACAGGATCAGCATGCCGTGCGAGAAGACGTTCAGCACGGTGCCCTCCCGCTTCGCCCGGGAGGGCCCGCCGACCGGGGTGTCCGCCTTTGCGTTGGGGGCGTGCGGTTCGGCCGGGATCGGGGCTGGGGTGTCGGTGGTCTCCACGGTCAGTACTCCAGCCGCTCGCGCCGGCCCAGCCGCATCACGACCGCCGCGAACAGCAGCGTGACGACGAGCAGGGCGACCCCGATCGTGGTTGCGTAGGCGGCCTGACCGTCGCGGAAGGCCTTCTGGTAGACGTACAGCACCATGACGGTGGTCGAGTAGTCCGGCCCGCCCGGCCCGGTCGTCATGATCTGTACGACCGCGAACGACTCGGCGCCCAGGGCGAGGATGCCCATGTACACCCAGCCGGACTGCACGGTGTCCCACAGCAGCGGCAGGGTGATCCGGAAGAAGGTGGTGGTGCGGTTCGCCCCGTCCAGGAGCGCCGCCTCGTACAGGTCCGCCGGGACGGAGGCCATGCCCGCGGAGAACAGGACCACGAAGAAGCCGACCGTGGACCAGACGAGGACCGCCATCACACACCACAGGGCGAGGCCCGGATCGCCCAGCCACAGCGGCTGGACGCTCCCGAGCCCGATGCCGCGCAGCAGCGAGTTGATGGCGCCGCTGTCCGGGTTGTACGCGAAAGCGAACAGCAGGGCGACGATCGCGATGGAGAGCACCTGCGGGAAGAAGTAGACGATCTTGTAGAAGGGCGAGCCGCGGACCCCGGAGATCACCGGCCCGCCCTTCCGCCGCCGCCCGCCCACATTGATCATGAAGGCGAGGAACAGCGCGAGACCGATCGTCACCGGTGGCAGCACCAGCGCGAACAGCAGACTGTGCCACAGCGACTTCCAGAAGATGTCGTCGTGGACCAGTCGCGTGTAGTTGTCGAAGCCCACCATCCTGAACTCGGGGCTCAGGCCGGTCCAGTCCGTGAACGAGTAGTAGATGGACTGGATGAACGGCCAGACGACGAAGAGCGCGTACAGGCCGAGGGGAACCGTCAGGAACCCCACGATGAACCGGTACTTGCCGTGATGCATGGCTACCGACCCCGATCCGGCCGTGCGGGCGGCCGCCTCCGCTGACGGACCTGCCGCTGACGGGCCTGCCCCGGGCAGGCCCGTCCCTGACGGTTCCTCACTGGTGCTTGTAGTGCTTGATCGACGTGTCCTTGGCGGTCTCGTCGGCGAAACCCTGGATCCGCTTGATGGCCTCGGCCGGGGTGATACGGCCGGCCATCATCTCGCCGAGACCGGACACGCCGATCTTCTCCTTCTGCAGCTGCACGTACCAGTCCTGCAGCCGCGGGTTCAGGACGTTGCTGCCGGCCTTCTCGAGCGCCGCCACACCCGACTTCAGGCCCGGGGTGAGGCTGATGCCCGTGGTGCCGCCGTTGAACGCCGTCAGCGACTTGACCTTGGTGGTGAAGTTCTTCGAGGATGCCTCGCTGAGCATGATGCGCAGTTGCTCCATGCCCCCCTCGGGGTTCTGCGCCTTGGCGGGGACGATGAAGGGCTCACCGCCGGAGGCCCAGATGGTGCCGAAGGGCATCTTGTCGGAGGAGTCGATGCCGGAGGGCGCGGAGACGGCGAGGTCGAAGTCGGCCGGGATGACGTTGGCGGACTCGTTCTCCACCCAGGAGCCGTTCGGGATGAACAGCGCCTTGCCCTGGGCCCAGGCGGTCTGCGACTGGATGTGGTCGAGGCCCGGCGTGCCCTTGAGGACGTAGCCCTTCCTGTAGAGCTCGTAGTACGCCTCGAAGCAGGCCTTGACGGCCGGGTGCTTCCAGGCGTTCGGCTCCAGGTTGTCGATGGCGTCGAGGACCTCGCGGCCACCGACCTTGCCGATCATCGGGTACAGGGAGAAGGGGAGGTAGTACGGGTACTTGCCGGCGTAGGTCCAGCCCGCGATGCCCTTCTTCTTGGCCTTCTCGCAGACCTTGAGCATCTCGTCCCAGGTCTCGGGGTACTTCTCGTCGAGCGAGTCGAGGAGCTTCTGCGAGTACCAGACGCCGTAGACCGTGTAGGCGTAGTACATGATCCACACGGGGTTGCCGTCGAACTGGCCCATCTCGACGATGCCGGGACGCAGTGTGTCGCGGACCTTCTTCGACGGGTCGTCGTAGGAGGGGGCGTCGAGGAGCGGGGTGAGGTCGGCGAGCTGGTTGCGGCTGACGAGGACGCCCATGTCCATCTGCTCGGCGCCGGAGTTGTCGATGAGGTCCGGCGGGTTGCCCTGGTTGAAGCGCGGTTGCAGGGTGGACTGGATTTTCTGGGTGGCGGAGAACTTCACCTTCGCCTTCGGGAAGTCCTTCTGGTAGATCTTGACCGCGTCCTGGGCGTACTCCTTGCCGAAGCCGCCGTCGAAGAGCACGAACTCCATCTGTGCCGTGTCGTTGACGCCGAGCGGGTTCTGCTTGGTCTTCTTGCCCGCCTTGGCCTTCTCCTGGCCGCCGCCTCCGCTGCTGGCGCACGCGGTCAGGAAGCTCATCGTGGGGACGGAGACCAGGCCCAGCGCGACGGAACGCTTGATCAGGCTGCGGCGCCCGACGCCTTCGGGGGTGGTGGTGCCGATGCCTTCGGGGGTGGTGCTGTGCTCGCCGGAAGTGGATCCCATGCTCAAGTCCTCGCCTTCTCCAGGACTCAGGCGGTGCACCGGCTCCTCCCCGGCACCGCGGTGATGGTGAAGCTGGGGTCGTGCATGAGCGATTTCAGGGGGCGGTGCGGTGGTGGTTCGTTCTCGAGACGGTCCGCCGCCTCCCGCTTCTCCCCGGTCGTGCCTGCCCACAGCCGTCGTACGGCAAGGTGATGGCTGCCCGGACGCCGACAGGTATAGTCCACTCTCCGTCGCGGGAGCAATATCGCAAGCAAGGTTGCCGCCGTGCGTTTCCGAGTTGAGACCTCGTTTGGAAATACGGGATGCTCGCACAGCTCTCGAACGCGATACCCATTGCATTGAGCCCGAATGCCACAGCCAACGCCCTTGACAGCACTGGCCACTTGACCACCTACTGGTCCTTGCGCAGGCGAAGTGACAACGTTGTCCATTCTCAACAGGCGCAGGGAGGGTGCTCGCCCATGCAGCACAGATCTCGGCACAGATGGGCTCCTACGGCGGTCGTGGCAACGGCCGCCTTCGCGTTGCTGGTGGCGGCCCAGGGCGCTGCGGTGGCTCTGCCCGGCGAAGCGGCGGCCGCGGAACGCGAGTTCGCTTCCTCCTTCGAGCCGGGGGATCCGGCGCCCACGTGGCTGAACACCGTGGACACGACGGCGGACGGCACCAAGCGGGCGTCCGGCGTGGACGGAGGGTACACCACCGGCATTCCAGGCAATGTGACCGATGAGGTGACCGATGTCCGGGCCGGCGCCGAGAACACGGACGGCGGGGAGGTGGCGGACAACCTGATCGACGGCGAGCCGAGTACCAAGTGGCTGACGTTCGCGCCGACGGGCTGGGCGGAGTTCGACCTGGACGAGCCGGTCAAGGTGGTGACATACGCGCTGACCTCGGCCAACGACCACGCCGAGCGGGATCCGGCCGACTGGACCCTTCAGGGGTCCACCGACGGCAAGGACTGGAAGACGCTGGACACCCGAACCGGCGACTCGTTCGACCAGCGCTTCCAGACCAAGTCGTACGATCTCGCCGAACCGGCCGAGTTCGCGCACTTCCGGCTGGACATCACCAGGAATCACAGCGGCGGCATACTGCAACTCGCCGATGTGCAGTTCTCCACGGGCAGCAGCACCGACCCCACGCCGAAAGACATGCGCACGCTGGTGGACCGCGGTCCTCTCGGCTCCCCCACCGCCAAGGCGGGCGCGGGCTTCACGGGCAGGCGGGCGCTGCGCTACGCCGGGACGCACACGGCAGACGGGCGGGCGTACTCGTACAACAAGGTCTTCGACGTGAACGTACGCGTCGAGCGGGACACGCAGTTGTCGTACCGGATCTTCCCGGCGATGGCGGACGGCGACCGAGACTACGACGCCACCAACGTCTCGGTCGACCTGGCCTTCACCGACGGCACCCACCTCAGTGACCTGGGCGCGCTCGACCAGCACGGCTTCCCGCTGAGCCCCACGGGACAGGGCGCGGCCAAGGTGCTGTACGTCAACCAGTGGAACAGCGTCGTCTCGCGAATCGGTTCGGTGGCGGCCGGCAAGACCGTGGACCGGGTCCTGGTGGCGTACGACTCGCCGAAGGGGCCGGCCAAGTTCCGGGGCTGGCTGGACGACCTCGCGCTGAAGCAGGTACCGCCGGACAAGCCCAAGTCCCACCTGTCCGACTACGCGGTGACCACCCGCGGCACCAACTCCAGCGGCTCCTTCTCCCGGGGCAACAACTTCCCGGCGACTGCCCTGCCGCACGGCTTCAACTTCTGGACGCCGGTGACCAACGCCAGCTCGCTGAGCTGGTTGTACGACTATGCACGGACCAACAACTCCGACAATCTGCCCACGATCCAGGCGTTCAGCGCGAGTCATGAGCCGAGCCCGTGGATGGGTGACCGGCAGACGTTCCAGGTGATGCCGTCCGCGTCCGGCACTCCGGACACCGGGCGCACCGCGCGGGCGCTGCCGTTCCGGCACGAGAACGAGATCGCGCGCCCCTACTACTACGGCGTGACGTTCGAGGGCGGCCTCAAGGCGGAGATGACGCCGACGGACCACGCGGCGGTGCTGCGGTTCACCTACCCCGGCGACGACGCGAGCGTGATCTTCGACAATGTGACGGAGCAGGCCGGGCTCACCCTCGACAAGGCGGGCGGCGTCGTGACCGGCTTCTCGGACGTGAAGTCCGGGCTGTCGACGGGCGCGACCCGCCTGTTCGTGTACGGCGTGTTCGACGCGCCGGTGACGGACGGGGCGGCCTCGGGCGTGAAGGGCTATCTGCGCTTCAAGCCGGGCGCCGACCACACGGTCACGCTCCGCCTCGCCACCTCCCTCATCAGCATCGACCAGGCGAAGGACAATCTGCGCCAGGAGATCCCGGACGGCACCTCGTTCGACGACGTCAGGGCACGCGCCCAGGGGACTTGGGACAAGCTGCTCGGCACCATCGAGGTCGAGGGCGCGACCACCGACCAGCTCACGACGCTGTACTCGTCGATGTACCGGCTGTACCTCTACCCCAACTCGGGCTTCGAGAAGGTGGGCTCGGCCGACCGGTACGCGTCCCCGTTCTCCCCGATGACGGGCCCGGACACGGCCACGCACACCGGGGCGAAGATCGTCGACGGCAAGGTGTACGTCAACAACGGCTTCTGGGACACCTACCGGACGACCTGGCCCGCATACTCCTTCCTGACACGGAGTCAGGCAGGCGAGCTGGTCGACGGCTTCGTGCAGCAGTACAAGGACGGCGGCTGGACCTCCCGCTGGTCCTCCCCCGGCTACGCGGACCTGATGACGGGCACCTCGTCGGACGTGGCGTTCGCGGACGCCTATGTGAAGGGCGTGCGGTTCGACGCCAAGGCCGCCTACGACGCGGCGGTGAAGAACGCGACGGTCCTGCCACCGTCGTCCGGCGTGGGCCGCAAGGGCATGGCCACCTCACCGTTCCTCGGCTACACCAGCACCGCCACCCGCGAGGGCCTGTCGTGGGCGATGGACGGTTACATCAACGACTACGGCATCGCCAGGATGGGCCAGGCGCTGTACAAGAAGACCGGCGAACAGCGCTACGAGGAGGAGTCGGCCTACTTCCTCAACCGCGCCCGGGACTACGTCGACCTCTTCGACTCGAGGGTGGGCTTCTTCCAGGGCCGGGACGCGCAGGGCGACTGGCGGCTGGACCCGTCGAAGTACGACCCGCGCGTGTGGGGCTACGACTACACGGAGACCAACGGCTGGGGCTTCGCCTTCACGGTCCCGCAGGACAGCCGGGGCCTTGCCAATCTGTACGGCGGCCGGGCGAAGCTGGCCGACAAGCTGGACGAGTACTTCGCGACACCGGAGACGGCCTCACCTCAGTTCGTGGGCTCCTACGGCAGCGTCATCCACGAGATGACGGAGGCCCGTGACGTCCGGATGGGCATGTACGGGCACTCCAACCAGCCCGCGCACCACGTGATCTACATGTACGACGCGGCGGGTCAGCCCTGGAAGGCGCAGGCGAAGGTCCGCGAGGTGCTCTCCCGCCTGTACACCGGCAGCGAGATCGGGCAGGGCTACCACGGCGACGAGGACAACGGCGAGCAGTCCGGCTGGTACGTCTTCTCGGCGCTGGGCTTCTACCCGCTGGTGATGGGCAGCGGCGAGTACGCCATCGGGTCCCCGCTGTTCACCAAGGCGACCGTGCACCTGGAGAACGGCAAGGACCTGGTCATCAAGGCCCCCAGGAACAGCGCGCGGAACGTCTACGTCCAGGGCCTGAGGGTCGACGGCAAGGAGTGGACGTCGACATCGCTGCCGCACGCGCTGCTCTCCCGGGGCGGTGTGCTGGAGTTCGACATGGGTCCGCGGCCGTCGGCCTGGGGCACCGGGAAGAACGCGGCACCGGCGTCCATCACACGGGACGACAAGGTGCCCTCACCGCGGGCGGACGTGCTCAAGGGTGACGGTCCGCTCTTCGACAACACCTCGGCGACGGAGGCGGCCGTGACGAGCGTGGACCTGCCGGTCACGGACGGCACCAAGGCGGTGCAGTACACGCTGACGTCCCCGGCGGACCGCGCGTCGGCCCCCACGGGCTGGACGCTCGAGGCCTCCGAGGACGGCACGCAGTGGACGACCCTGGACCAGCGGTCGAACGAGTCCTTCACCTGGGACCGGCAGACGAGGGTGTTCTCCGTCCCGCATCCCGGCACGTACGCGCACTACCGCCTGACCTTCACGAGGGAGTCGACGCTGGCGGAGGTGGAGCTGCTGGCCTGACGCACGCCGGCACGGAGGAGGGGCGGGCCCGCCGGGCCCGCCCCTTCGTGCTGAACAGCGGTGATCAGCCGGTGGCGAGGGTGAAGACGTGCAGGTCGGTGTCGTCCGGCAGCGTCACGCTCCTGATGCTCCTGCCGGCGGGGGCCTCGAAGGGCTTGGTGGCGAAGACGTAGGTCGCCACCGGGTCCTTGTCGGCGCCGGCGACGTTGCGGTACGCCGTCTTCGCGACCACCTCGTTGCCGTACTGGACGGTGCCCCCGCCCCCGCCGACGGTCCAGTCGGTGAAGGAGAGGTCGATGCTGTCGCTGGTGCCGTCGGTGTAGGTCACGGTCGCCCTGGTCTGCTGGCTGCCGTTGACGGCGCTGCCGATGAAGCTCAGCTTCGCCGCCGGGCCGGCGAGTTCGATCGTCTGTCCGGTCACGGACGCGTTGTCCGGTCGGCCGCTCGGCGAGTCGGGCCAGGTGAAGGTCAGACCGTCCACCGTGCCCTGCCTGCCCGCCGTGAGACCGGCGGCCGCCAGGGCCTGGCGGGAGTAGCTCCAGCCGCCGCCGTCGTAGTCGGCCTCGTCGTGGTCGCCCTGGTCGTCCGAGACACCGGTGTTGTTGTAGGCGGCGAGCAGTGTGCCGGGGGCCGCGACCGTCAACGCCACCGGTTGGACGTAGGAGGTGCCGTCCGAGGTCACGGTGACCCTGACGTCGTGGAAGCCCTGGCGGGCGGCCGGGCCTGCGGTCAGGGTGATCTCCTGGGCGCCGTCCTTGACCGTGCCCTGGGCGGGGCCGGCCGTCACCCCGTCCGGGGCGTCGACCGTGAACCGCACCTCGGGGCCCGTGCCGCCGTTCAGTGCCAGGGCGCGGATGCCGATCTGGGTGCTGCCGCCCGGGGCGAGGGTCGCGGTGGTCGGGCCGACGCCGATCTGGTACGGCTGCTCGCCCTGACGGAAGGACGGCGGCGCGTCGGCGGGGTCGCTGCCCCAGGAACGGTCCGGCACGGCGGACAGGGTGTAGTCGAGCCGGCCGCCGTCACGGACGAAGGACGCGGGCAGCCAGGGGCGTTCGGTGAGGCGTCCGTCGACTTTGAGAGAGCGGATGTACGGGGAGCCCTCGGCCGCGCCCTCGGCCCGGACCTCGATGTCGTTGCCGTAGGGGCGGTGGATCACGACGCGCGGGAACAGCGGGGAGGCGAGGACGAGTTCGGCGCGGGACGGCACCTGCGGGTACATGCCGAGCGCCGAGAAGACGTACCAGGACGACATGGCGCCGAGGTCGTCGTTGCCGGGGATGCCCTCGGGCTTGGTCGACCACAGCTCGGTCATCGCCGCCCGTACCGTCTCCTGGGTCTTGTGGGGCGCGCCCGCGTAGTCGTACAGGTAGGGGGTGTTGATCGACGGCTCGTTGTCCAGCTCCGCCTTGTCGCCGCCGCTGCCGATGAACGCCCAGCCGCCGTCGGCGTCGTGGAAGAAGGTGTCGAGACGGGCGAGTGCCTTGTCACGGCCGCCCATCGCCGCGAACAGCCCGGCGGGGTTGTGCTGCACCATCCAGGTGTACTGGGCCGCCGTGCCCTCCACGAAGCCGTTGCCGGTCGACGGGGTGAAGCCGGTGACCCAGCTGCCGTCCGCCTTGCGGCCCGCGATGTAGCCGCCACCGGGGTCGGCGGCAAGGTTGAAGTTGTTCTGCCACCACTGGGAACGGCGCGCGAAGGTCGCTGCGGTGTCCTTCTCCCCTGCCGCCCGGGCCAGTTGGGAGAGCGAGAAGTCCGCCGTGGACATCTCCAGGGTTTCGGCGGCGCCGCCCCAGGCGTTGGAGACGGACGGCATGTAGTGGTGCTCCAGGTACTTGTCCAGGGACGGGCGCTGGCCCACCGACAGCACCGGCTTGCCCGCCGGCGAGAGGTCCTGCTCGGTCGGGACCGTCGCCGCCTTCACCAGCGAGTCCAGTGCGCCGCGCAGGTCGAAGCGCGTGCCGCCGAAGGCGCGGATGCCCGCGAGGGCGGTCGGTGAAGGATCGCCGTTCATGACGTGGGTGCCGCTGGCGCCGTGCAGCCAGCGGTCCCACACTCCCCCGTTCTGCCGGGCCAGTTCGTACAGGGACTGCGCCATGTCGGAGCCGGTGTCCGGGTTCAGCAGCGTCAGCAGTTGCACCTGGTCGCGGTAGACGTCCCAGCCGGAGAAGGTGCCGTACTGGGCCTTGTGGCCGGGGCTCACCCGGTGCACCTCGCCGTCGCTGCCGCGGTAGCGTCCGTCGGCGTCGCTGATCACGTTCGGATGCAGCAGGGCGTGGTAGAGCGCGGTGTAGAAGGTGGTGCGGTCCTCGTCGGTGCCGCCGCCGACCCGTATCGCGCCCAGGCGGTCAAGCCAGGCCCGCCGGGCTGCGTGCTCGACGGACTCGAAGGACCGCCCGTCGGGGTTCTCGGCCCGCAGGTTGGCCTCCGCGCCCGCCTGGCTGACGTAGGAGATGCCGACCTTGACGTTCACCGGATCCGGGCCCGGTGCGAACTCGACGTACCCCCCCGCCCCCTTGCCCGCGACGGGACGGCCCCCGTGCGAGAACCCTCCCGTGTCACCGGTCGTGTGCGTCGAGCCCGGGGTCAGCTTGTCGTCCTGCCAGGTGCCGGTCGCCGTGAAGTCGCGGTCGAAGCGGGCCGTGAAGTAGAGCGTGTAGTAGCTGCGTTGTCCCTCGGGATCGAGGTAGCCGCAGAAGTCGCCGGAGGTGACGGAACCGGACACCGTGCGGGTCTCCGGGTCGATGGTGACCGTCGAATCCGACGACCCCACCTCGGAGTTGGCGGTGCGGATCAGCAGCGAGGCCGGTCTGCCCTCGGGGAACGTGAAGCGGGCCGAGCCGGTGCGCGCGGTCGCCGTCAGGTCGGCCGTGACACCGGAGGACAGGCCCACCGTGTAGTGGCCGGGCTCGGCGGTCTCGTCTGCGTGCGTGAAGTCGGCCGCGTACACGGCCTCCTTGGTGTCGCTCGCCGGTGAGGAGGTGACCTCGCCCGCGTACGGGAAGAACGGGATGTCGCCGCTGCCGCCCGCGCAGCCGGTGCCGGACATATGGGTGAGGCTGAAGCCGCGGACGCGGGTGGCGTCGTACTGGTAGCCGCCGGGCGCGGCCGTTCTCGTCGCGTCGCCCCGGGTGTTCTCGGGACTCCAGGACAGCATCCCGAACGGGGCGACGGCGCCGGGGAAGACGTTGCCGCCGTTCCGGGTGCCGATGAGCGGGTCGACGTACGCGGTGGGGTCGCCCACCAGGTCGGGTGACGGTCGGGCGCCCGCGGCGAGCGCGGGGGACGGGGGTCCCCCCGCTCGAGCGAAGCCGAGAGTGGGGGAACCGCCGACCGCCAGGGCGGCGGCCAGCAGCAGGGACGTCGGACGGAAACGCATGACGCGGCCCCTCCTCCTTCGGACGGGTCGCGCACCACGGGTCGCACAAGCCGCAGGGACAGTAGCGTGCGCCAGGTGTATGGCGGAAGACCGTCTGCGGAAGGCCGCTTGTGGAACGCCGTTTGCGGAAGCCGTCGTTCGGCCGGAGCGCCGGGACGTCCCCTTAAGAGTGAACACCAGGAGTGACCCTTGACATCGTTGTCCGCCGCCGCGGTACAGTCATGTACAGACCATTCCGACAACGTTGTCGCCTCCGCCGGTCGACACAAGCCATCAGACCCCGGTCCGGCCTACTCCCCCCGGGCCGGGCCGGCTCGCGGACCGGGTGGCGCGCACAGCGGCCACCCGGTCCGCCCAGCGGCCCGGACACTCCCCACCGACGCCCTACGTCACTCGTGGGGGCGGTGTTCACCGCTCCGGGGCGCGCGCGGGGCAACCCCAGTGCTCTCGTGGTCATCTACCTGTAGGAACGCAATGACCGGGGAGAAGGGCGGGTTGTGCACGGTTCCGGTGCGGACGGTGGCCGCGAGAAGGCCACCGCCGGCTCCTGGTGGGCGGCCGCGGTGGCGAACCTCCTGATCGGCATGCTGGCGATCGTCCCCGGCGTGTGCGTCCGGTGGCTGCTGAACAGGTACGCGCTGCTTCACTGCGTCACCGGCTTCGGCTGCGGCGGCACGTCACCGGACCAGACCGTCGGTATGACGCTCGGCGCGGTGCTGGGCGGTGGGTTCATCCTCGGGATGGTGCTGGTGGTGGACGTCCTCATGCCGTGGCAGGAGGGCCGACCGCTGCACCTGTGGCTCGGCATGACGACCCTGGTGCCGGCGCCGTTCGCGGTGGCGCAGGTGGCGGGATGGATCTAGGGCTCCCCCTCAACGACGGCTCCGTCATGGGCAGTTCGATCGTGAACTCCGTACGGCCCGGAACACTCTCCGCCCGGACGCTGCCGCCGTGGGCCGCCGTGATCGCCGCGGCGATCGCGAGGCCGAGGCCCGAACCGCCCGCCGTGCCGTGCGTGCGGGAGCGGGAGGCCTCGGCGCGGGTGAAGCGTTCGAACACCGTCGGCAGCAGTGCGGGCGGGATGCCGGGCCCGTCGTCCCGCACACGGATCACGCACCGCTCGCCGCTCGCCTCGACGGAGGCGGCGACGGTGGTGCGGGCGGGTGTGTGGACGCGGGCGTTGGCCAGGAGATGCGCCACCGCCTGGCGCAGCCGTGCCTCGTCGCCGACGACCAGCGCGGGGGTGTCGAGCTGCAGGGCGAGCTGCCAGTCGTGGTCGCCGCCCTCCGCGCGCGCCTCCCACACCGCCTCGGCGACCAGGGACGCGAGGTCCACCTCGGCGCAGTGCAGGGGGCGACCCTCGTCGAGCCGGGCGAGCAGCAGCAGGCCTTCCACCAGGTGCGTCATACGGGCCGACTCGGCGGTGACGCGGCGCCAGGCCAGTTCCGGCTCGATCGGGCCGGTGCCCCGGTTCATGAGTTCCGCGTAGCCGGCGATGGAGGCGAGCGGCGTCCGCAGTTCGTGGCTGGCGTCGGCGACGAAGCGGCGCATGCGTTCCTCGCTGCGGCGCACCCGCTCCTCACTGCGCCGGTGTTCGGCGAGCGAGGACTCGACATGCTCGATCATGCGGTTCAGCGCGGCGCCGACCTGTCCGGCCTCGGTGCCGGGGTCGGTGTCGCGTTCGGGCACGCGGGTGAGACGGGTGACGTCACCCCGGCCCAGCGGCGCTCGGGAGACCTCCACGGCGGTGGCGGCGACCCGGCCGAGCGGGCGCAGCTGGCGCCGTATCACCACCGCGCAGACGCAGCCCGCGGCGGCGAGTCCGACGGCCGCCACGACGACCTCGACCACGACCAGGTCCCCGATCAGGTCCCGGACGTCGTCCATCGGGAGCCCGGTGAGGACACGGACCCCGTCGCCGCCGAGAGCGGTGACCCGGTAGGTGCCGAGGCCCGGCACGGTCCGGGTGTGCATCGAGCCGTCGGGCCTGATGCCGTCCAGGGCGGCACGCTGGGCGTCGCTGAGGGGCCGCGGCGCCGCACCCCGGGTGACGGCCCCGGCCACGGTGACCTTCCCGTGCTCGTCGAGCCGGGCGGCGAGCAGGCCGGCGGGTTGTCCGCTCTCCCCGAGGAAGCCGAGATCGGTATCGCGGTCCGGAAAGAGGGTGGCCTCGGCGCGGCTGCGCTGCGCGGCGTCGCCGACGCGGCGGTCGAGGTCGCCGAGCAGATAGGTGCGCTGGGCGTAGACGGAGGTGAGTGCCATGGCCGCGCAGACCACGACGAGAACCGCGCCGGTGAACAGGAGCAGCCGCGCGCGCAGCGAACGCCCCACCGGCCGCCTCGGGAGCCCGGCCCTCATCTCCGCGCCTCGGCAGCGGCGACGGACGGCGGCGCGACGAGTCCGGGCTCGTCGTCGACGATCAGCACACGGACCGGGCCGCCGGGGGAAACAGTGGTGCCAGACATGTCGCAATCCTGTCCCGGTCCGCTGAGGAAACCCTGTGTCCGCACTGAGCACCGGCGATGTCCCGTGCAGGCGATGGGTCCGAAGACGGCGCAGGGCCGCACCCCCGGGCGGGGGTGCGGCCCTCGACTGCCGTGCCGGATCGCCTACTTGCGGATCAGGCTGCGCAGCACGTACTGCATGATGCCGCCGTTGCGGTAGTAGTCGGCCTCACCGGGGGTGTCGATGCGGACGACCGCGTCGAACTCGACACCGGTGTCGGTGGTGACCTTGACCGTGCGCGGCGTGGTGCCGTTGTTGAGCTCCTCGACGCCGGTGAAGGAGAAGGTCTCCTCGCCGGTCAGACCGAGGGACTCGGCGGTGGCGCCCTCCGGGAACTGCAGCGGGAGCACACCCATGCCGATCAGGTTGGAGCGGTGGATGCGCTCGTACGACTCGGCGATGACGGCCTTGACGCCGAGCAGCGCGGTGCCCTTGGCCGCCCAGTCGCGGGACGAACCGGAGCCGTACTCCTTGCCGGCCAGGACGACCAGCGGGATGCCGGCGGCCTGGTAGTTCTGCGAGGCGTCGTAGATGAAGGAGACCGGCCCGCCCTCCTGGGTGAAGTCGCGGGTGTAGCCGCCCTCGGTGCCCGGCGCGATCTGGTTGCGCAGGCGGATGTTGGCGAACGTACCGCGGATCATCACCTCGTGGTTGCCGCGGCGGGAACCGTAGGAGTTGAAGTCGCGGCGCTCGACACCGTGCTCGGTGAGGTACTTGCCGGCCGGGGTGTCGGCCTTGATCGCGCCGGCCGGGGAGATGTGGTCGGTGGTGACCGAGTCGCCGAGCTTGGCCAGGACGCGGGCGCCGGTGATGTCCTCGACCGGGGCCGGCTCCATGCCCATGCCCTCGAAGTACGGGGGCTTGCGGACGTAGGTGGACTCGGGGTCCCACTCGAAGGTGTCGCCGGTCGGGACCGGGAGGGACTGCCACTGGGCGTCGCCGGCGAAGACGTCGCTGTAGGACTTGGAGAACATGTCCTCGCCGATGGCGTTGGCGACGACGTCGTTGACCTCGGCCTCGGAGGGCCAGATGTCCTTCAGGTAGACCGGGTTGCCGTCCTGGTCGGTGCCGAGCGCGTCCTTGGTGATGTCCACCTTCATGGAGCCCGCGATGGCGTAGGCGACGACCAGCGGCGGGGACGCCAGGTAGTTCATCTTGACGTCGGGGTTGATACGGCCCTCGAAGTTCCGGTTTCCGGAGAGGACCGAGGTGACCGCGAGGTCGTGGTCGTTGACGGCCTTGGAGACCTCCTCCGGCAGCGGGCCCGAGTTGCCGATGCAGGTGGTGCAGCCGTAGCCGACGAGATTGAAGCCCAGCTTGTCCAGGTATGGAGTGAGGCCGGCCTTCTCGAAGTAGTCGGTGACGACCTTGGAGCCCGGGGCGAGGGTGGACTTCACCCACGGCTTGCGGGTGAGGCCCTTCTCGACCGCCTTCTTGGCGACCAGGGCGGCGCCGATCATGACGTACGGGTTGGAGGTGTTGGTGCAGGAGGTGATGGCCGCGACCGTCACCGCACCGTGGTCCAGCTCGTAGGTCGTGCCGTCGGGGGCGGTGACCTGGACCGCGTTGGACGGTACGGCACCGGTGCCCTGGCCGTGCTGCGGGGCGCCGGCGCCGTTCTCCTGGTGGCCGTAGGCCGGGGCGTCGGAGGCCGGGAAGGACTCGGCGCTCGCCTCGTCGACCGGGGAGGCGGCGGCCTCCGGTGACTGCGCGACGGGGGCCTCGACGTAGTTGAGGACGTCCTTGGCGAACTGCTGGGCGGCCTCGGCCAGGACGATGCGGTCCTGCGGGCGCTTCGGGCCGGCGATCGACGGGACGACCGTGGACAGGTCCAGCTCGAGCTTCTCGGAGAAGTCCGGCTCGGCCTTCGGGTCCAGCCACAGGCCCTGCTGCTTGGCGTAGGTCTCGACGAGCGCGACCTGCTGCTCGGAGCGGCCGGTCAGGCGCAAATACTTCAGGGTCTCGTCGTCGATCGGGAAGATCGCGGCGGTGGAGCCGAACTCCGGCGACATGTTGCCGATGGTGGCGCGGTTGGCGAGCGAGGTGGCGGCGACGCCCTCGCCGTAGAACTCGACGAACTTGCCGACCACACCGTGCTTGCGGAGCATCTCGGTGATGGTGAGCACGAGGTCGGTGGCGGTGGTGCCGGCGGGCAGCTCGCCGGTCAGCTTGAAGCCGACGACGCGCGGGATGAGCATGGAGACCGGCTGGCCGAGCATCGCGGCCTCGGCCTCGATGCCGCCGACGCCCCAGCCGAGGACGCCGAGGCCGTTGACCATGGTGGTGTGCGAGTCGGTGCCGACCAGAGTGTCCGGGTAGGCCTTGCCGTCACGGACCATCACCACGCGGGCCAGGTGCTCGATGTTGACCTGGTGGACGATGCCGGTGCCGGGCGGGACGACCTTGAACTCGTCGAAGGCGGTCTGGCCCCAGCGCAGGAACTGGTAGCGCTCCTTGTTGCGGCCGTACTCCAGCTCGACGTTGACCTTGAAGGCGTCGTTGGTGCCGAACTTGTCGGCGATGACGGAGTGGTCGATGACCAGCTCGGCCGGCGCCAGCGGGTTGATCTTCGCCGGGTCGCCGCCCAGCTCCTTGACGGCCTCGCGCATGGTGGCGAGGTCCACGACACAGGGCACGCCGGTGAAGTCCTGCATGATCACGCGGGCCGGCGTGAACTGGATCTCCTGCGACGGCTGGGCCTGGGAGTCCCAGTTGCCGAGGGCGCGGATGTGGTCGGCGGTGATGTTCGCGCCGTCCTCGGTGCGGAGCAGGTTCTCCAGCAGGACCTTGAGGCTGTAGGGCAGGCGGGCCGAGCCCTCCACCTTGTCCAGCCGGAAGATCTCGTACGACTCGTCGCCCACCTGCAGCGTGCTGCGGGCGTCGAAGCTGTTCGCCGACACGACAGTCTCCTTCATTGATGTGCGCGTACCACCACGATCCTGCCGCCACGGCATCTCGGCCGATCCGCTGAGGTCAGGCTAAGTTAGGTAACCCTTACCAGAGCGGCTACTGCGGTACGCCTCGGCAGATATCTCGATGTCGAGATAACTCTAGTACATGGGGCCGGGTAGGTCATGTGCGACCGGAGCCCGTCGCGACACACCCCTGTCACCAGGCATCACTCTGCTCCTTTCACCCGAATGGACCCCACAAGATGCCGCATCTCATATCTGAGATAACCTCAGTCTCATGTCAGACGACTACCTCGTACGCATCGGCAAGCTCATCCGTGTCGCACGCCAGCACCGTGGCCTGACCCAGGCGCAGCTCGCCGAGGCACTCGGTACCAGTCAGAGCGCCGTCAACCGCATCGAGCGGGGCAACCAGAACCTCAGCCTTGAGATGATCGCCCGCATCGGGGACGCCCTGGAGAGCGAGATCGTGTCCCTGGGCTACGCGGGCCCCATGCATCTGCGCGTGGTCGGCGGCCGCCGGCTGTCCGGCGCGATCGACGTCAAGACGAGCAAGAACGCCTGCGTGGCGCTGCTGTGCGCCTCGCTGCTCAACAAGGGGCGCACGGTGCTGCGGCGCGTCGCCCGCATCGAGGAGGTGTACCGCCTGCTGGAGGTGCTCACCTCGATCGGTGTGCGGACCCGGTGGATCAACGAGGGGGTCGATCTGGAGATCGTCCCGCCCGCGGATCTCGACCTGGACGCCATCGACGCCGAGGCCGCCCGCCGTACGCGGTCCATCATCATGTTCCTCGGTCCGCTGCTGCACCGCCTCGACCGCTTCAAGCTGCCGTACGCGGGCGGCTGCGACCTCGGGACGCGCACCATCGAGCCGCACATGATCGCGCTGCGCCGCTTCGGGCTCGAGGTCACCGCCACGGAGGGGCTGTACCACGCGGTGGTGGACCGGTCCGTCTCCCCCGGCCGGGCGATCGTCCTGACCGAGCGCGGCGACACCGTGACCGAGAACGCGCTCCTGGCCGCCGCGCGGCACAACGGCGTCACGGTCATCCGCAACGCCTCCTCCAACTACATGGTCCAGGACCTGTGCTTCTTCCTCGAGGCGCTCGGCGTCGAGGTCGAGGGCATCGGCACCACCACGCTCACCGTCCACGGCGTGCCGAACATCGACGTCGACGTCGACTACTCCCCCTCCGAGGACCCGGTCGAGGCGATGAGCCTGCTGGCCGCCGCGGTGGTCACCGAGTCGGAACTGACCGTGCGCCGGGTGCCGATCGAGTTCCTGGAGATCGAGCTCGCGGTGCTGGAGGAGATGGGGCTCGACCACGACCGCACGCCCGAGTACTCCGCCGACAACGGCCGTACCCGGCTGGTGGACCTGACCGTGCGGCCCTCCAAGCTGGAGGCGCCGATCGACAAGATCCACCCGATGCCGTTCCCCGGCCTGAACATCGACAACGTCCCGTTCTTCGCGGCCATCGCGGCCTCCGCGCAGGGCAAGACGCTGATCCACGACTGGGTCTACGACAACCGGGCCATCTACCTGACCGACCTCAACCGCCTGGGCGGGCGCCTGCAGTTGCTCGACCCGCACCGGGTGCTGGTCGAGGGCCCGACCCGCTGGCGCGCCGCCGAGATGATGTGCCCGCCCGCGCTGCGCCCCGCCGTGGTCGTCCTGCTGGCGATGATGGCGGCCGAGGGCACGTCCGTACTGCGCAACGTGTACGTCATCAACCGCGGCTACGAGGAGCTGGCCGAGCGACTGAACTCGGTCGGGGCGCAGATCGAGATCTTCCGGGACATCTGAACGACGGATGCCGCCGTGCTCCGCTTGACCTGCACTGATGCGGGTTTGGAGGGGTGCGGCGGCGCCAGAGGGTTCCCGGACGAGGGGCGAACCGGACGGGGTGCCCGGATGCTCCGCCGGAGCCCGTCACGATGCCCTTGTGCGAGGCCGGCGGGCGGTGAGGCCACGAGGGTGCCGACCGGTCGGGACGCAGCCGCAAGCTGCCGGCTCACCGCTTGCGCGGCACCCCGCAAAGAGGCACCGAGCGAACTTGTCAGGCCGGCACGATTCGGCGCTCCAGACGACGTCGAGTGGTCCCCGTTCAATTCCAGCGACCCGCAAGAGCCCTTCGTGGTGTACGGCCCCGCATACGGTGAGGGTTTTCCCGTCTCCTCCGCCGTGGGGAAGGACGGCCGCCGACGTTACGGTCGTTACTCGATCATGATCATCTGTACCACGCGTTACCACCTGGCCGTCTATCGCTGCGTCCTCGACTTCTTCACGGGTGAGCTCAACAACGAGAGCGGCATGGAGATGCATTACCAGGACGTCGTCTCCGTACGTACCTACTCCGATCCTGATCCGGGTCGGCGCATCGAAATCGAGCCTCGCCCGTCTCAGGCGTATCTTTTCCCTCCCGGGACCGAAAGGTGCTTCGAACTCCTGGTGTCCGGCGGCATGACGTTGCGCATGGTAACCGGGCTGACCAATCGGGAAACGACGGTGTTCCGTCGAGCCGGTCAAGAGGGCATGGTCTACCAAGGCACCGATCCGGACTTCCAGGCCGTCGCGGACGCCGTGCGCATGATGCTGCGAGAGAAGAAGGGCGGAATGGAGGGCCCCGCGCTCGTCGTGTAGATACCCGTCCAGGTGTCAAGGCCCGACCGTGGGTCCTTCGGCCGCGGGTACGGCGTCGTCGGAGGACGGGGCACGGCGGCACGCTCCGCCCGGCGCCCGTCCGGCGCCGGGCGGCATGCCGCGGGTCAGCCCCTGGCCGTCAGGGTCACGTCCTGCTGCCGGACCGCGTGGAAGCGGGGCAGCGGGAGCCCGGAGCCGCTCAGTTCCATCAGCGTGGCTTCGACGTGCGCGGGGCCCGGGCTGTACGCGCCCCGGAGGGTCTCGGAGTTGGTCCAGCGGTGCTCGGTGCCGTCGCACACGGCCAGGGTGCCGCCGACGCCGCGCTGGACCCGGTGGTCGCCCTGCGAGATCGAGGAGGACACGAGGACCGGGTCACCGGTGCCGCCGGCACAGCGGTAGGTGCCGGAGAGGGTGAGCGTGCCGTCGGGCGCCAGGTACCCGGTCGGGTCGACGGTCACCTCGTCGGACGACCGCGAGAGGGCACCCGCGGCGGGGGCGGCGGACAGGAGCAGGGCGGCAGCGAAGACCGGCCCTGCGACCTGGCGCAGAAACATGGAAGTACCTCCTGGAATAGGGGTTCCACAGGTACCGGGAGGCCCCGGTGCGGCGCGCGATCCTCACCCCTTCAGTGGCGAGTCCGCCCCACCGCCCGCGACCGGGAGCGGGTGTGGACGTGCATCTGATGGCTGAGCCTTCCGGATGATTGCCGCCCCTGACGCCGAGCCGTGTGACGTATTCGGCCCTTCACCGTGTGCTACTTGAGGCGCTGATGGCATCCCCGCACCCCCTCAGGAGACTTGGCGGATGAACGCAAAAAACCTTCTCGAAACCGTCGCACGGACCGCGGCCCGCGGCAGATGGCTGTGTCTCCCCGCCGCGACGGTGCTCGCCCTGGTGGCGGGCCCCTGCACCGCCGTGGCGGCTGAGCACCGCGCCGACGTGCCCGTGTGCCCCATCACGCAGCCCGCCCCGAGCACCACCGTCCAGGTGCCGGCAACTGCCGGCCCCACCGGAATCCCCGGCGCGACGCGAGTGATCGACACGGGTGTGTGCGTGCGCAGTGCCGTCAGGATCACGGCGACGGGAAGTATCGCGATCGACGGCTCCACGACGACCTTCACTCCGTGGGGGGACAGCACGAGGCTCGCGGGCTCGGACTTCCCGCTGGCGGGTGTGCCGAGTTGGTCGCTTATCGCCCGGATCGGAAACGGACCGTGGCACTACATCGGGTCGGGCCCGACGACGCTGGTGGGCAGCGGAGAGCTCTACCTCGCGGTGAACGACAACTTCAACTCCGACAACAGGGGGTCGTTCGCGGCGACCATCACACCGTGTGTGTGCGGTTTCCGCTTCGGGCCGGTCGCCATTGGTGCGGCGGACGGCCACCCGCCGGTCATCGGTACGCCCTGCTCCGACTGAGGCCTGGTACGGAACACCAAGGGGTCCTTGCACTATGCCCGATGAGGTCGCGCGGTCTGGCACCGCACCTCGCCGCGTTGCCGAAAAGCCCTGGTAGCTCCTCCCCCGAGCTCTCGGCTTCGCTCGAGCAGGGGGGACCCCCACCGAGGGCTCTCCGGCGCCTTGCGATGCACGGCACCAGACCACGCGACCTCATCGGGCGCTCATAGTGCAAGGACCCCTAAGGCGCGGGGGCGCCGGCGCGCGCCCTCACGTCCTCCCGAGCACGGCGAAGCCGTCCAGTTCCACGAGCGCCTGCTCGTCCCACAGGCGCGTGATCCCCACGACGGCCATCGCGGGGTAGTCACGGCCCGCCAGCCGGCGCCAGATGCGGCCCAGTTCGGGGGCGTGCGCGCGGTAGTCGGCCACGTCGGTGGCGTAGACGGTGACGCGGGCGAGGTCGGCGGGGGTGCCGCCGGCGGCGCGCAGGGCGGTGAGCAGGTTGGCGAGGGCGCGCTCGAACTGCTCGGGCACCGTGTCGCCGACCACCTTGCCGTCGCCGTCGAGGGCGGTCTGGCCCGCCAGGAAGACCACGCGGGTGCCGGTGGCGACGACCGCGTGCGAGAACCCCTTGGCCGGGGAGAGGCCGGGCGGGTTGACGCGCTCACTGGTCACGGGGCCTCCACGGTGGCGTACAACTCCTTGGCGATGATGCCGCGTTGCACCTCGCTCGCGCCCTCGTAGATCCGGGGTGCGCGCACCTCGCGGTAGAGGTGTTCGAGGAGGTGGCCGCGGCACAGTGCGCGGGCGCCGTGCAGTTGGACGGCGGCGTCGACGACGTACTGCGCCGTCTCGGTGGCGAGCAGCTTCGCCATGGCGGCCCGCTTCGGGACGTCCGGGGCGCCTTCGTCGTACGCCGTCGCCGCCGAGTAGACCATGAGACGGGCCGCCTCGGTGCGCAGGGCCATCTCGGCGACCTGGTGGGAGACCGCCTGGAGGTCCTTCAGCCGACCGCCGAAGGCGTCCCTTCCGGCGGTGTGGGCGAGGGTCGCGTCGAGGGCGGCCTGTGCCATGCCGACCGCGAACGCGCCGACGCTGGGGCGGAAGAGGTTGAGGGTGCCCATGGCGACCCGGAAGCCGCGGTCGGCCTCGCCGAGCAGGTCGGCCTCGGTCACGGGCACCGCGTCGAAGGCGAGCGTGCCGATGGGGTGCGGGGAGAGCATGTCGAGGGGGGTGCCGGTCAGGCCGGAGCGGTCGGCGGGGACGAGGAACGCGGTCACACCGCGGGCGCCCGCACCGGGGGCGGTCCGGGCGAAGACGGTGTAGAAGTCGGCCTCGGGGGCGTTGGAGATCCAGCACTTCTCGCCGGTGAGCCGCCACCCGGAGGGGCCGTCGGGCTCGGCCGCGAGGGACAGCGCCGCCGCGTCCGACCCCGCGTCCGGCTCGGTCAGCGCGAAGGCGGAGACCGTGGTGCCAGCCCGGACGCCGGGCAGCCAGCGGGCGCGCTGGGCCGGTGTCCCGTAGGCGTGCACGGGGTGGGCGCCCAGCCCTTGCAGGGCGAGGGCCGTCTCCGCCTCGGTGCAGGCATACGCCAGGGACTCCCGCATCAGGCACAGTTCCAGCGCCCCGGAGGTGAACAACCGGTCGAGCAGACCGAGTTGGCCGAGTTGGGTGACGAGGGCGCGGTTGACGCGGCCGGGCTCACCCTTCTCGGCGAGCGGACGCAGCCGTTGCTCGGCCAGGGTGCGCAGCTCCGCACGCCAGGCCGGCTGGGCGGGGTCGAGCGAGAATGCGGTCATGGCCGGTCCCCTCTCCCTGACGGCCCTTCGGGGCCGGATGGGCTGCTCACCCGAACGTATCGCGGACCGTTGACTGTCGTCACCAACACGATACGCTCGAGGCGCGAGCCCACCACGACAAGGGGGCGAGACGCCATGGACCCGAGGGACGCCACCAGCGCCACGGACACCGCGAGCGCCACGGACACCGCGAGCCGCGCGTCGGCCGAAGCTCCGCCACCGGCCCCCACCGCCCACCGCGACACCTTCGCCCGTGACCATCTCCCGCCCCGCGAGCAGTGGCCCGAGTTCACCTTCGACCTGCCGGAGCTGCGCTACCCCGAACGGCTGAACGCCGCGGGCGAGCTGCTCGACCGCACCGCCCCCGACCGCCCGGCGTTCCGCACGGCGGACGGCGACGTGTGGACGTACGGACAGCTCCGCACCCGTGTCGACCGCGTCGCGCACGCGCTCACCTCCCGTCTCGGTGTCGTCCCCGGCAACCGTGTCCTGCTGCGCGGCCCCACCACACCCTGGCTCGCCGCCTGTTGGCTGGCGGTCCTGAAGGTGGGCGCGATCGCCGTCACCGTGCTCGCCCAGCAGCGCCCGCACGAGCTGCGCACGATGTGCGACATCGCCCGGGTCGGCCACGCCCTGTGCGACGTCCGCGTGGTCGACGACCTGGTGAAGGCCGACGTTCCCGGGCTGCGCATCACCCCGTTCGGCAGCGACGCCCCTGACGACCTGCTGCGTCTGCCGGTGCCGGAGGAGCCGTACGCGCCGGTGGACACGGCGGCCGAGGACGTGGCGCTGATCGCCTTCACCTCCGGCACCACGGGCCGCCCGAAGGGATGCGTGCACTTCCACCGCGACGTGCTCGCCATCGCGGACACCTTCTCGAGGCACATCCTGCGCCCGCGCCCCGACGACGTCTTCGCGGGCAGTCCCCCGCTCGGCTTCACCTTCGGGCTCGGCGGACTCGTCGTCTTCCCGCTGCGGGCAGGGGCCAGCGCCTTACTGCTCGAACAGGCGGGCCCCAGGCAGCTGTTGCCCGCGATCGCCGAGCACCGGGTCTCGGTGCTGTTCACCGCGCCGACCGCCTACCGGGCGATGCTCGACGACCTGGACGCGTACGACACGGCCTCGCTGCGGCGCTGTGTGTCGGCCGGCGAGAACCTTCCCGAGGCCACCTGGCGGGCCTGGCACGAGCGCACCGGTCTGCGCATCGTCAACGGCATCGGCGCCACCGAGCTGCTGCACATCTTCATCTCGGCCGCGGACGACCGGATCCGGCCGGGAACCACGGGGGTTCCGGTCCCGGGGTGGCACGCGCGCGTGCAGGACGCCGACGGCGTGCCCGTACCGGACGGCGAGCCCGGACTGCTCGCGGTGCGCGGACCGGTCGGCTGCCGCTATCTCGCCGATCCACGGCAGCGGGAGTACGTCCGAGGCGGCTGGAACATCACCGGCGACGCCTACGTCCGCGAGCCCGACGGCTACTTCCGCTATGTGGCCCGCGCCGACGACATGATCATCTCCGCCGGGTACAACATCGCCGGACCCGAGGTCGAGGACGCCCTGCTGCGCCATCCGGACGTGGTCGAGACGGCGGTCGTCGGGCGGCCCGACGAGGTGCGCGGGCAGGTCGTGGTGGCGTATGCGGTCCTCAGGGAGGGCGCGCGACGCGACCCGGAGGCGCTGCGCGCCTTCCTGACGTCGGAGCTGGCGCCGTACAAATGCCCGCGCGAGTTCCTCTTCCTGGACGCGCTGCCCCGCACGGCGACGGGCAAGCTCCAGCGGTTCCGGCTGCGCGCGGACGCCGACCCGTTGCCCGTGCGAGGTGATCATGAGTGACGCCGACGATCTAAAGTGATCAACGTGTCCGATCAGCACGCTCAGCACGCCCCGAGGTCCCTCATCGTCACGTTCTACGGCGCCTACGGCCGCTTCACCCCCGGCCCGGTCCCGGTGGCCGAGCTGATCCGACTGCTCGCCGCGGTCGGCGTGGACGCGCCCTCCGTACGGTCGTCGGTGTCACGTCTGAAGCGGCGCGGACTGCTCGTGCCGGAGCGCACGGCGACGGGCGCGGCCGGGTACGCGCTGTCGCCGGACGCACGGCAGCTGCTGGAGGACGGCGACCGCCGGGTGTACGCGACGGCGCCCCCTAAGGACGAGGGCTGGGTGCTTGCCGTGTTCTCCGTGCCGGAGTCGGAGCGGCAGAAGCGGCACCTGCTGCGCTCCCGGCTGGCGGGGCTCGGTTTCGGCACCGCGGCCCCCGGAGTGTGGATCGCCCCCGCACGCCTGTACGAGGAGACCCGGCACACCCTGGAGCGGCTGCACCTGGACGCGTACGTGGACTTCTTCCGCGGGGACCACCTCGGCTTCGCGCCGACCGTGGAGGCGGTGGGGCACTGGTGGGACCTGGCTGCGATCGCCAAGCAGCACGAGGCGTTCCTCGACCGCCATGCGCGCGTGCTGCGCGACTGGGAGTCCCGCGAGGACACGCCGCCCGAGGAGGCGTACCGCGACTATCTGCTCGCCCTGGACTCCTGGCGTCATCTGCCCTACGCCGACCCCGGGCTGCCGGCCGGCCTGCTGCCCGCGAACTGGCCGGGCGCCCGCTCGGCAGCGGTCTTCCGGGCGCTGCACGAGCGGCTGCGGGAGGCGGGGGCGGTGTTCGCGGGCGTGGCGGATCTGCCGTAGGTCTTTCAACTGCCCAGTGTCAGGCGGGGCTTGGGGGCGTCGGTGCGGCCGGTGTTGGGGCGCCTGCTGCCCGCCCGGTAGGGCGCGGGCCACACCGCGCCCTGCCCGCTGTAGCCCTGTTCGGCCGCCGCGTGCAGGGTCCAGTGCGGGTCGTACAGGTGCGGCCGCGCGAGGGCGCACAGGTCGGTGCGCCCGGCCAGGATCAGCGAGTTGACGTCGTCCCAGGAGGAGATGGCGCCCACCGCGATCACCGGTATGCCCGTCTCGTGGCGGATCCGGTCGGCGTACGGCGTCTGGTACGAGCGCCCGAACGCCGGTTTCTCCTCGGCCACCACCTGCCCGGTCGACACGTCGATCGCGTCGGCGCCGTGCGCGGCGAACGCGCGGGCGATCTCGACGGCCTCCTCGGCCGTGGTGCCGCCCTCGGCCCAGTCGGTCGCGGAGATCCGTACGGTCATGGGCCGCTCCTCGGGCCACACCGCGCGCACGGCGTCGAAGACCTCGAGCGGGAAACGGAGCCGCCCGGCGAGCGAGCCGCCATAGGCGTCGGTGCGGTGGTTGGTGAGCGGTGAGAGGAAGCCGGAGAGCAGGTAGCCGTGGGCGCAGTGGAGTTCGAGGAGGTCGAAGCCGGCGCGGGCGGCGCGGGCGGCGGCGGAGGTGAACTGCTCGCGGATGTCGGTGAGCTGGGCGCGGGAGAGCTCGCGGGGCGTCTGACCGCCCGGCTTGTACGGGATCGGCGAGGCGGCCACGAGCGGCCAGTTGCCCTCCTCCAGCGGCTCGTCCATGCCCTCCCACATCAGCTTGGTGGAGCCCTTGCGGCCGCTGTGCCCGAGCTGCACCCCGATCGCCGTGCCCGGCGCGTGGCTGTGAACGAAGTCGGTGACGCGCCGCCACGCCTCGGCCTGCCGTCCGGTGTAGAGACCGGCGCAGCCCGGGGTGATGCGGCCCCCGGGGCTCACGCACACCATCTCGGTCATCACCAGCCCGGCGCCGCCGAGCGCCCGTGCGCCCAGGTGGACGAGGTGGAAGTCGCCGGGGACGCCGTCCACGGCCGAGTACATGTCCATCGGCGAGACCACGACCCGGTTGCGCAGGGTCAGGCCGCGCAGCCGGAAGGGGGTGAACATCGGGGGCGTGCCGGGCGGGCAGCCGAACTCGCGCTCCACCGCCTCGGTGAAGCGGGAGTCGCGCAGCCGCAGGTTGTCGTGGGTGACGCGGCGGCTGCGGGTGAGCAGGTTGAAGGCGAACCGGCGGGGCGGCTGGTCGAGGTACAGCCTCAGGTTCTCGAACCACTCCAGGCTGGCGCGGGCCGCGCGCTGGGTGGAGGCGACCACCGGGCGCCGCTCCTCCTCGTAGGCGGCCAGGGCCTCGGGCAGCGAGGCGTGCTCCTCCAGGCAGGCGACCAGGGCGAGCGCGTCCTCCACCGCGAGTTTCGTGCCGGAGCCGATGGAGAAGTGCGCGGTGTGCGCGGCGTCGCCGAGCAGGACCAGGTTGCCGTGGGACCAGTGCTCGGTGACGACCGTGCGGAAGGTGGTCCAGGTGGAGTTGTTGGAGCGCAGGGGTCGGCCGCGCAGGGCGTCCGCGAAGATCTTGGCGCAGCGCTCGATGGTCTCGGCGGTGTCCAGCTCGGCGAACCCGGCCGCGTGCCACACCTCCTCGCGCATCTCCACGATGACCGTGGACGCGTCGGCCGCATAGGGGTAGCCGTGGAGCTGCATCACGCCGTGCTCGGTCTCGGCGATCTCGAAGCGGAAGGCGTCGAGGGGGAAGTCGGCGGCGAGCCAGATGTACCGGCAGCGGTGCTCCTCGATCGAGGGCCGGAACACCTCGGCGTACGCCTCGCGTGTGCTGCTGTGCACTCCGTCGGCGGCGATGACGAGGTCGTACGCCTCCGAGAGCCGGGCCGGGTACGGGGTCTCGGCGCGGAAGCGCAGGTCGACGCCGAGGGAGCGGCAGCGCTCGTGCAGGATCCGAAGGAGCCGCCGCCTGCCGAGCGCGGCGAAACCGTGACCGCCGGAGGTGTGGCGCACGCCCCGGTGCACGATGTCGATGTCGTCCCACCGCACGAACTCGTCCTTCAGCGCGGCGTACACGACGGGGTCGGCGTGCTCGATGCCGCCGAGGGTCTCGTCGGACAGGACGACACCGAATCCGAACGTGTCGTCGGGGGCGTTCCGCTCCCAGACGGTGACCTCGCGGGCCGGGTCGAGCCGCTTGAGCAGGGCGGCGGCGTAGAGGCCACCGGGGCCGCCGCCGATGACGGCGACGCGCAGCGGCCGCCCTCCGGTGCCGGTCATGGTCACCTCCCCCGCCACTTAGGTGCCCGTTTCTCCGAGAAGGCCGCGTGGAACTCCGCGTAGTCCCCGCTGTTCATCAGCAGGGCCTGGGTCGCCGCGTCCAGTTCCACCGATGCCGCGAGCGGCATGTCCAGTTCGGCCGTGAGGAGGGCTTTGGTCTGGGCGTACGCCAGCGCCGGGCCGTCGGCCAGGCGGCGGGCCAGCGACTCGGCCGCCGTGTCGGCGCCGCCCTCCTCCGTCAGCTCGCTGATCAGGCCGATCCGCTCGGCCTCGGCCGCCCGCACCGGCTCGCCCAGCATGAGCAGCCGGGTCGCGTGGCCGAGCCCCACCACCCGGGGCAGCAGATACGCGGCCCCCATGTCACCGCCGGAGAGCCCGACCCTGGTGAAGAGGAACTGGAAGCGCGCGGTGGGGTCCGCCACGCGGAAGTCGGCGGCCAGGGCGAGGACGGCGCCCGCGCCCGCGGCCACCCCGTGCACCGCCGCGATCACCGGGAACGGGCACTCCCGCAGGGCCCGTACGACCTGCCCGGTCATCCGGTTGAAGTCCAGCAACTGGGCGGTGTCCATGGACAGCGTCGCGCCGATGATCTCGTCCACGTCTCCGCCCGAGCAGAAGCCCCGCCCCTCACCCCCCAGGACCAGGGCGCGTACGGACTTCTCCCGGGACAGTTCGGCGAGCAGGTCGCGCAGATCGGCGTAGGCGCCGAAGGTGAGCGCGTTGAGTTTTCCGGGGCGGTCCAGGGTGACCGTGGCGACCCCGTTGTCGTGGACGCACCGCACATGGCGCCAGTCGGAGGTGCGGGCGGCGGAGCCGGTGAAGGGACTCATGACGTGCGGCCTCCTCGGACGGGGCGGCGGTCCTAGCGGCTGCTCTGTCATGAAGTTATCACCGATCCGTGACTGTCGTCATGAGTGCGCGATACGGCCGGAGATACGCCGGGGATGACGACCGGGGACGACCGGGGGTGTCACACCTTCTCGACAGGCCGGTAACGGCGGGCACCGGCATGCGCGATGGGCCGTCGGTACGGGTAGGCAGCCCGGTACCGGGGCCGACGCCGCCCCCGGCGAAACCCGCCGCCGCCCCGCAGGGTGCGCGCCGTACGATGCCCTTTGTTGAAAGCAGGACCGCCTGCGCCATGAACGGACCCGCCTTGTACGAATCCCCCGCACTCGCCTCCTGGCGCATCGCCCTGCCGCACACCACCGCCGCCGTGCCCGTCGCCCGCGCGCTGGTCCGTACGGCGCTGGCGGAGCTGGAGCACGCGGCCGACAGCGACACCGCGGAGCTGCTGACCGCGGAGCTGGTCGCGAACGCCGTTAAGCACACCGCGGGTGACGGGCCGATCGAGCTGGTCGTGGAGCTGCTGCCGACCGGCTGCACGGTGGAGGTGCACGACCCGGATCCGGCGCCGCCCGGCCACCTCACCCACCCGCTCCCCGTGGCCCCCGACCCCTGGCAGGAGCACGGCCGGGGGCTGCTGCTGATCCGCGCGCTGAGCTCGTCCTGCGGGCACCGCCCCACCGAGTCCGGCAAGGCGGTGTGGTTCAGACTGCCTGCGGTTCCCGCTCAGCGGCGTCCACTGTGACAGCCCCTGCCGTGAGCCGGGAGTGCCGGCGCCCGTAGAGGGCGTACACGAGGGACCCGACCGCGAGGAACACCGCGAACTGCGCCCAGGTCGCCCAGCCCGTCTCGTACATCAGGTACAGGCAGAAGCCGACGCCGAGCAGCGGCATCACCGGGTAGAGCGGCACGCGGAAGCTGCGGGCCAGGCCCGGTTCACGGCGGCGCAGCGCGATCACGGCCACATTGACCACCGCCATCGTGGCGAGCGTGCCGATGGTGCACAGGTTGACCACCGAGTCCAGCGAGGCGAAGGCCGCCGGGATCGCGAAGACGATCGCGACGATCAGGGTGCCGCCGACCGGCGTCGAGGTCCTCGGCGAGACCCGTTCGAAGACGCGCGGGATGAGCCCGTCGCGCGCCATGGACATCAGGATGCGGGTCTGGCCGTACATCACGGCGAGCACGACGGAGACGATGGCGACGACCGCGCCGAAGGCGATGACACCGCCGCCGAGCGTGGAGCCGGTGACCTGGTTGACGACGTACGACAGCGCGGCGGGCCGGCCGCCGACCGCGGGCCCGCCGATGGCGCCGATCGCGGCGAGTGCGACCGCGCAGTACAGCAGGGTGACCAGTCCGATGCAGACCAGGATCGCGACGGGGATGTCGCGCCGCGGGTTCCGGGCCTCCTCACCGGCGGTGGTGATCGCGTCGAAGCCGATGTACGAGAAGAAGGCGGCCGTGGTGCCCGCGCCGATGCCGCCGAGGCCGGCCGGCGCGAACGGGGTCAGGTTGCCGTGCTTGAAGGCGGTGAACCCGATGGCGCAGAAGGCGACCAGGATCGCCAGCTTGAGGACGGCCATGGCGGCGGTGGCCCGGGCGCTCTCGCGTACGCCGCGTACGAGGAGGACGCAGGCCAGCGCGATGACGATCACGGCCGGCAGGTTGACGATCCCGCGGTCGCCCGGCCCGGCGGAGAGGGCGGCGGGCAGCTGCCATCCGGTGAGACTGTGCAGCAGCTCGTTGACGTACTGGCTCCAGCCGACCGCGACGGCCGATACGGACACGCCGTACTCCAGGAGCAGACACCAGCCGACGAGGAAGGCCGTGCCCTCGCCCAGCCCGGCGTAGGCGAAGGAGTACGACGACCCGGAGACCGGGATGGCGCCGCCCAGCTCGGCGAATGCGAACGCGGTGAACACGCAGGTCAGCGCGGCGAGCACAAAGGAGACGACGACGCCGGGCCCGGCCTGGGCGACCGAGTCGGACAGTCCGACGAAGATGCCGGTACCGACGATCGCGCCGATGCCGAAGCAGATGAGCTGGAACAGGCCCATGTGGCGCTTGAGGCCGTGCCCGGCGAGATCGGTACCGGCCTCGGCGACGAGAAGCTGGGGGGACTTGATGCGGAACGGGTTGGCAGGACTGCCGGGCATACGGGTGGCGCTCTTTTCAGTGATGGGGTGCGACCGGGTGGGCCGCCCGACGGGCACGGAAGGGGTGGTTCCGGGTCCGTCGGGGATCGTACGGGAGGGTGCGGGCTTGCGCTGTGGCCGTCGTCGCAGCCGGTCAGGCGAAGGCCCGGTCAGGCGAGGGTCGCGACGAGGACCGCCTTGATGGTGTGCATCCGGTTCTCCGCCTCGTCGAAGACGACGGAGTGCCCGGACTCGAAGACCTCGTCCGTGACCTCCAGCTCGGTGAGCCCGTGCCGCTCGTGGATCTCGCGGCCGACGGCGGTGCCGAGGTCGTGGAAGGCCGGCAGGCAGTGCAGGAACCGCACCTCGTCGTTGCCGGTGGCGCGCAGCACGTCCATGGTCACCGCGTACGGGCCGAGCAGCGCGATGCGCTCGTCCCAGACCTCCTTGGGCTCGCCCATCGACACCCACACGTCGGTGGCGACGAAGTCGGCGCCGCGTACGCCCTCCTTCACGTCCTCGGTGAGCGTGATCCGGGCGCCGGAGTCCTCGGCGAGCCGCTGGGCCGCCTCGACGACGGTCTGCTCCGGCCACAGCACCCGGGGCCCGACGATGCGGACGTCCATCCCGAGCAGGGCGCCGGTGACCAGGTAGGAGTTGCCCATGTTGTTGCGGGCGTCGCCCAGGTAGGCGAAGGCGATCTCCGTCAGCGGCTTGTCGCAGTGCTCGGTCATGGTGAGCACGTCGGCGAGCATCTGGGTGGGGTGCCACTCGTCGGTGAGGCCGTTGTAGACGGGGACCCCGGCATGCGCGGCCAGCTCCTCGACGATGTCCTGACCGTGCCCGCGGTACTCAATGGCGTCGAACATCCGGCCGAGCACGCGGGCGGTGTCCTCGACGGACTCCTTGTGCCCGATCTGGGAGCCTGCCGGGTCCAGGTAGGTGGTGTGGGCGCCCTGGTCGGCGGCCGCCACCTCGAACGCGCAGCGCGTACGCGTCGAGGTCTTCTCGAAGACGAGCGCGATGTTCTTCCCCGTGAGGTACCGCGTCTCGGTCCCGGCCTTCTTGGCCGCCTTCAGCTCGGCGGCCAGCTCGATCAGGCCACGGAACTCCTCGGCGGTGAAGTCCAGCTCCTTGAGGAAGTGGCGTCCGGCGAGGGCGGTCGGGACTGTCGCCATGGGGGCGCTCCAGAAGTACGAGAGGACGGGACGAACACGGGAACGAATGGAACTCTATACGATGCCCCACATTTCTATACGGAGCCTGACTCCTTCACGCACCCACGCGGTCCCTCTCCACCGGACAGCTCATGCACCGGGGCCCACCCCGTCCCCTCCCCAGCTCACTCCCCGGAATCTCGATCACTTCGATCCCCCGCTTGCGCAGATGCGTGTTGGTGGTGGAGTTCCGCTCGTAGGCGATGACGACCCCGGGCTCCACCGCCAGGACGTTGCACCCGTCGTCCCACTGCTCCCGCTCCGCCGCGTGCACGTCCTGCGTGGCGGTCAGCACCCGGATCTCGGTGAGCCCCAGCGCGGCGGCGATCGCCCGGTGCATGTGCTCCGGCGGATGATCGGTGACCTTCAGCTCCTTGTCCCCGGCGCCGGGCTCGATCGTGTAGGAGCGGAGCATGCCGAGCCCCGTGTACTGGGTGAACGTGTCGCCGTCGACCATGGTCATCACCGTGTCGAGGTGCATGAAGGCGCGGCTCTTCGGCATGTCGAGCGCGACGATGGTCCGGGCCGAGCCGGCGGCGAAGAGCTTGGTCGCGAGCATCTCGACGGCCTGGGGCGTGGTCCGTTCGCTCATGCCGATGAGCACCGCGCCGTTGCCGATGACGAGCACGTCGCCGCCCTCGATGGTGGACGGGTAGTCGGACTGGCCCTCGGACCAGAGGTGGAAGTCCTCGTCACGGAACAGCGGGTGGTGCCGGTAGATCGCCTCGAAGTGCACGGTCTCGCGCTGACGCGCGGGCCAGCGCATGGCGTTGATGGAGACCCCGTCGTAGATCCAGGCGGAGGTGTCGCGGGTGAACAGGTGACTGGGGAGGGGCCACAGGAGGAAGTCGTCGAGTTCCATCACATGGAACCGCACGGAGGTCGGCTCCGGATGGGCTTCGAGGAACTCCCGCTTGGTCATGCCGCCGACGAGGGCCTCGGCGAGCTCGGCGGAGGGGAGGGCGTCGAAGGTGGCCCGGAGGTGGTCGGTGGCGAGCGGACCGTACTCCTTCTCGTCGAAGACCCGGTCCAGGACCAGGGACCGGGCCGCCGGGATGTCGAGGGCCTCGGTGAGCAGGTCACCGAAGAGATGCACGGTCACCCCGCGGTCGCGCAGCACGTCGGCGAACCCGTCGTGCTCCGCGCGCGCCCGCCGTACCCACAGCACGTCGTCGAAGAGGAGCGCGTCCTTGTTGCTCGGGGTGAGCCTTTTGAGCTCGAGATCGGGCCGGTGCAGAATGACGCGCCGCAGCCGCCCGGCCTCGGAATCGACGTGGAATCCCATGCCTCCATCCTGACCATTCGGGCACGCGTTCACCCCTCGTTCGCGCCGAATCGGACGGATACCGATCCGGGCCGGCACCGATCCGGGCCGGCTGGTTCGAGGCCTCGCGGCACGGGGCCCCCTTACAGGCGGGGGTCCACCGGCTCGGACTCCAGGGCCAGCACCGCGAACACCGCCTCGTGCACCCGCCACAGCGGCTCGCCCTCCGCCAGGCGGTCCAGGGCCTCGAGGCCCAGGGCGTACTCGCGGATCGCCAGGGAGCGCTTGTGGTTCAGGAACCTCTGGCGGAGCCGGGCGAGGTTGTCCGGGCGCGTGTACTCCGGGCCGTAGATGATCCTGAGGTACTCACGGCCACGGCACTTGATGCCCGGCTGCACCAGGCGGCCGGCCGTGCTGCGGACCAGCGCCTGAACGGGCTTGACGACCATGCCCTCGCCGCCCCGGCCCGTCAGTTCCAGCCACCAGTCGACCCCGGCCCGCACCGACTCCGGGTCGCCGGTGTCGACACGGAGACGACGGGTCGTCTGCAGCAGGCCGGTTCCGTCGTCCTCGACCATGCGGTCGATCAGCGCCAGCTGCTCGTCGTGCGGCACGGCCGCGAGGCTGCGGCCCTGCACCGCCAGCAGCTGGAACGGGGCCAGGCGGACGCCCTCCAGACCGTCCGTCGTCCAGCAGTAGCGGCGGTAGGCCGCCGTGAAGGCCGTCGCGTCGGCAGCACGTGCGCGCTGGCGGGCCAGCAGGCCGACGACGTCGACGCCCCGGGCCGCCGCGCCCTCCAGCGCGGCCAGCGCGCCCGGGAACGCGGCACCGGACGCGGCGCCCACCGCCGCGTACTGGCCGCGCAGCAGTCCCGACGCCTTCAGCGACCACGGCATCAGCTCCGCGTCCAGCAGCAGCCAGTCCGTCTCGAGTTCCTCCCACAGGCCCGCGGCACCGATCGCCGTGCGCAACCGGCCGAGGATCTGCTCCGTCACCGACTCGTCGTCGAAGAACGGGCGGCCCGTGCGCGTGTAGAGCGAACCCGTCGGACCGTCGACGCCGAAGCGCTTCCGGGCCGCCTCCGCGTCCCGGCACACCAGAGCCACCGCCCGCGACCCCATGTGCTTCTCCTCGCACACGACCCGCTCGACACCGTCCTCCCGGTACTGCGCGAAAGCCTCCTCCGGGTGCTCCAGGTAGCCCTCGGCACGCGAGGTGGCCGTAGGCGCCATGGTCGGCGGCAGATACGGCAGCAGCCGCGGGTCCACCGCGAAGCGGCTCATGACCTCCAGGGCCGCCGCCGCGTTCTCCTCGCGGACCGAGACCCGGCCCGCGTGCCGGGTCTCCACCACCCTGCGGCCGTGGACGTCCGCCAGGTCCAGCGGACGGCCCTCGTGGCCGCCGGGCGCCTCGGTGGCCGGCGGCCGGGCCGGCTCGTACCAGGCCCGCTCCGCCGGTACGTCGACCAGCTCCCGCTCAGGCCAGCGCAGCGCGGTCAGCTTGCCGCCGAACACCGCGCCGGTGTCCAGGCAGATGGTGTTGTTCAGCCAGGTGGCCTGCGGGACGGGCGTGTGGCCGTACACCACCACCGCCCGGCCCCGGTAGTCCTCCGCCCACGGGTAGCGCACCGGCAGCCCGAACTCGTCCGTCTCCCCCGTGGTGTCGCCGTACAGCGCGTGCGAGCGGACCCGGCCGGAGGTGCGGCCGTGGTACTTCTCGGGCAGGCCGGCGTGGCAGACGACCAGCCTGCCGCCGTCGAGGACGTAATGGCTGACCAGTCCGTCGATGAACTCCCGTACCTGCTGCTTGAACTCCTCGCTCTCGTCCTCCATCTGCGCGATGGTCTCGGCGAGTCCGTGCGTGTGCTGGACGTTGCGGCCCTTGAGGTACCGCCCGTACTTGTTCTCGTGGTTGCCCGGCACGCACAGCGCGTCGCCCGACTTCACCATCGACATCACGCGGCGCAGTACGCCCGGGCTGTCCGGGCCGCGGTCCACCAGGTCGCCGACGAAGACCGCAGTACGGCCCTCGGGGTGCACGCCGTCGACGTAGCCCAGCTTGCCGAGCAGCGCCTCCAGTTCCGAGGCGCAGCCGTGCACGTCGCCGATGATGTCGAAGGGGCCGGTGAGGTGGGTCAGGTCGTTGAAGCGCTTCTCGGTGACGACGGTCGCGTTCTCGACCTCCTCCACTCCCCGCAGGACGTGCACCTTGCGGAAGCCCTCGCGCTCCAGGTGCCTGAGCGAACGGCGCAGTTCGCGGGTGTGGCGCTGGATGACCCGGCGGGGCATGTCCGCCCGGTCGGCGCGGGCCGCGTTGCGGTCGGCGCACACCGCCTCCGGTACGTCCAGCACGATCGCGATGGGCAGGACGTCGTACTGCTTGGCCAGGTCGATCAGCTGACGGCGGGCGTCCTGCTGCACGCTCGTCGCGTCCACGACGGTGCGACGGCCGGCCGCGAGGCGCTTGCCGGCGATGTAGTGCAGGACGTCGAAGGCGTCCCGGGTGGCGCCCTGGTCGTTCTCGTCGTCGGACACCAGGCCGCGGCAGAAGTCGGAGGAGATGACCTCGGTCGGCTTGAAGTGCCTGCGGGCGAAGGTCGACTTGCCTGATCCGGAGGCGCCGATCAGCACCACGAGGGAGAGGTCGGTGACGGGCAGGGTGCGCCCCTTGGTCTCGGTCACGGTCATGCTGCCTTCCCCTCCTTCGCGATGGTCGTGGTGGCGGTGGTCGTCGTGATCAGGGTGAACACGGCCATCTGCGTGGGCGGCCCCACCTCGGGGTCGTCGGGGCCCACCGGCCGGAACTCGACGGTGTATCCGTGCCGCTCGGCGACCCGGACCGCCCAGGCGCGGAACTCCTTCCGCGTCCACTCGAAGCGGTGGTCGCCGTGCCGTACGTGGCCGGCCGGCAGGCTCTCCCAGCGCACGTTGTACTCGACGTTCGGCGTCGTCACGAGGACCGCGCGCGGGCGGGCCGCGCCGAACACCGCGTACTCCAGGGCGGACAGCCGGGGCAGGTCGACGTGCTCGATCACCTCGCTCAGCACGGCGGCGTCGTACCCCTTGAGCCGGCGGTCGGTGTACGCGAGCGAGCTCTGGAAGAGCTTGACGCGGGACGCCTGCCGCTCCCCCATGCGGTCCAGTTTCAGCCGCCGGGAAGCGATGGTGAGCGCGCGCATCGACACGTCGACACCGACGATCTCGGTGAACCGCGCGTCCTTCAGCAGTGCCTGCACCAACCGGCCCTGCCCGCAGCCGAGGTCCAGGACCCGGGCGGCGGCGGACTCCTTCAGCGCCGCGACGATGGCCTCCCTGCGCTGCATGGCGAGCGGGACCGGCTTCTCCTCCGTTCCGGTCTCCTCCTCGACCGCGTCGTCGGCCCCTTCGGCCGCGTCGTCGGCGTCCAGGACGGCGTTGTCGATCTCCTCCACCTCGCTGTCGTCCGCTTCCGCGAGCCGCACCAGCTCCAGCCGCTCCACCGCCTGCCGGGTCAGCGACCAGCGGCGCGCCAGGTAGCGGCTGGTGATCAGCTTCTGCTCCGGGTGGTCGGGCAGCCACCCCTCACCGGCCCGCAGCAGCTTGTCGACCTCCTCGGAGGAGACCCAGTAGTGCTTGGCGTCGTCGAGGACGGGCAGCAGCACGTACAGATGGCGCAGGGCCTGCGCCAGCGTCAGGGTGCCGGACTCCAGAACGAGACGCACGTAGCGGGAGTCGCCCCACTCCGGGAACTCGGCGTCCAGCACGACCGGTTCGGCGGTGACTGCCCATCCCAAGGGCTCGAACAGCCGCTCTACGAGGGCCGGTCCGCTGCTCTTGTCCGGCTCCGCCTCCGGGACGCCGAAGCCGGTGGCGAGCGGCCGACCATGCTCAGCCCTTCGGGCCTCCGCGCGCTCGTCCGCTCGACACCGGCGCGCCCCTGCGGCTCCGCGGGCCGGCAGCGCGGGTATCTCGATGCGCAACGGCAGCGGCTGCTCGGCGCGCCCCGGCAGGGCCTTGCACACGCCCCGCATCGCGGTGGAGAACACGTTGCTCAGCGCCACGGCGAGCAGGGAGGACGCCGCGTAGGGGCGGTCGTTGACGTACTGCGCGAGCGCCGCGTCGGGCGCGCCGCCGCGGCCCTTGCCCTTGCCCCTGCGCACCAGCGCCACCGCATCGACCTCCAGCAGCAGCGCGGCCGTGCAGCGCTCGGCATCCGCCTCGGGGTAGAGGACGTGCGCCGTGCCGTAGGAGGTGGAGAACGCCTGCGCGGTGCCGGGATGCTTGTGCAGCAGGAAGCCGAGGTCGGTCGCGGGGCGTTCGGGCGTGCCGGTAGTGCCGATGGTCAGGAACATGCTCTGAGTCTCCCGGTCCCGGGGCACCGAGGACCACCGGATTTCGAACCGTGCCGCCCCACCCCGAGGGGCGGGGCGCACACGTCCCCGGAGGCCGTCCGGGCTACTTCACCTGGGACTGGACCCGGGAGGAGATCAGCTCCAGGTGGTCCAGGTCGTCCAGGTCGAGGACCTGGAGGTAGACACGTTGGGCGCCGATCTCCGCATACCGGCCGATCTTGTCGACGACCTCGGCCGGGGTGCCGGCCAGGCCGTTGGCCTTCAGCTCGTCGACCTCGCGGCCGATCGCGGCGGCACGGCGCGCCACCTCCTGGTCGTCCTTGCCGACGCAGACCACGAGTGCCGTTGAGTACGTCAAGGCGTTCGCGTGCCGTCCGGCCTCCTCCGCGGCGGCACGGACCCGGGCGAACTGACGCTCGCTGTCCTCGATCGACCCGAACGGGATGTTGAACTCGTCGGCGTACCGGGCGGCGAGCCGCGGGGTGCGGGTGGCGCCGTGGCCGCCGATGAGCACCGGGACCCTGTTCTGGGCGGGCTTGGGCAGGGCGGGCGAGTCGGTCAGGTCGTAGTACTTCCCGTGGAAGTCGAAGGTCTCGCCGGTCTTGGTCGCCCACAGCCCGGTGACGATCTCCAGCTGCTCCTCGAGGCGGGCGAACTTCTCCGTCGGGAACGGGATGCCGTACGCCCTGTGCTCTTCCTCGAACCAGCCCGCGCCCAGGCCCAGTTCGACGCGTCCGCCGGACATCCGGTCGACCTGGGCGACCTGGATGGCGAGGACGCCGGGGAGCCGGAAGGTGGCGGCGGTCATCAGCGTGCCGAGGCGGATGCGCTTGGTCTCACGGGCGAGGCCCGCCAGGGTGATCCAGGCGTCGGTGGGGCCGGGGAGGCCGTCCACGTTGCCCATCTTCAGATAGTGGTCGGAGCGGAAGAAGGCATCGAAGCCGAGGTCCTCGGTGGCCTTGGCGACGGCGAGGAGCGTGTCGTAGGTGGCGCCCTGCTGGGGCTCGGTGAAGATGCGAAGATCCATACCTCCATCCTGCACGGTCGATCACCGGTCGACCGAACCCGCCCGCTGCCGCCCTGCGGCCCCGGGCGGGTGAAAATCCGTCCATCCGACGGGCTGATCTGCGGAAGATCGGTGACCGTGTCCAGTGGTGATCGTTGCTGGTGCGGAGCCGGACCGCCCGGCACCCGTCGCCGGCGGCCGCGCCCGGGGGCGTCAGGGCCGAGGAGGTCTCATGCCCCAGCACATGCCCCAGGAAGCCGTGTCCCCCGGCGGGGTGCCGCAGGTGGCTGCCTCCGGGCAGCCCGAGGGGCTGCTGGAGCGGATGGAGAGGCTGATGGCGGACTCAACGCGGACCTGACGGAACTGGGGGCGGAGCTGCGGGGGCCGAGGACCGGCGACGGCGACCGAGGTCGAGCCGCCGCACTCCTGCCCGGGGCCGGGGCGCGGACGGTGCCGTCACTCAGCCGGGCGCCCGGTCCCGCTCGCGTATCTCACCGTCTCTCGCCGCCAGTCTGCGCAGCATCTCCCTGACCCGGTCCCTCGACTCGTCCGCCGCGTCTATCGCCTCCATGCACTGCCAGTACGTGCCCTCGTCGTCCGCCGCGCTCGCCACCGCGACGAGGGCCATGCCCAGTTCCATGAGGAGGGAGCCGAGGTCAAGGAGCGCCTTGCGGGCGTCGCCCAGCTCGGTGAGCTGGGCCGCGCGCAGATCGGCCACGTCCACGGGCGGCGTGTCCAGCACGCCGCAGCCCCTGCCCGCCAGCTCCGTCAACCCCAGTGCCTCGCCACGCAGTTCGGGTGGGCCCGAGACCGCCAGGCGGCTGCCGATCGCCTGTGCCAGGGCGTACGCCTGCCACGCCTCCGCCATGATCCTCGGCCCGTCCTCGCTCCCCGCCAGGGCGCGCCTGCTCGCCACGATGAGCCGCACCGCATCCATGCCCTGCCCCCGCTCTGTCCGACGCGCGCTCCCGCACGTCTGCCCGAACTCCGGTGTCCACTACCCAGAGTGAGGGCAGTCGGGCCGAAAAGCCAGAGCTGGTACGAAATCTGTGGACAACCTGGGGGATGTGGACAACTCGACGACTTCGGAGAGTGACGATCCGAGCTCTTGTGATCATTCCTTCCCGGGCGCCGGAAACCTCTCCTCGTTGCGGTCGATCTTCGCGTCCAGTGCCGCCAGCGCGTCGATGCCCAGTACCTCGCAGAGCTGGAGCAGGTACGCCAGGACGTCCGCGACCTCGTCCGTGACCCGGTGGGCCGTGTCCGGGTCCTCCATGACGCGCGCGGACTCCTCCGGCGTCAACCACTGGAAGACCTCGACGAGTTCGGACGCCTCCACACTGAGCGCCGCCACCAGGTTCTTGGGGGTGTGGTACGGCTGCCAGGCGCGGGCGGCCGCGAAGTCGGCGAGCCGGCGCTGCAGCCGCGCCACGGTCAGGTCCCTGCGCCGCCCGGATTCCTCTGTCACGCGCTCAGGTCTACCACCGTCACCCCGTCCACCCCCGCCGCCAGGGACGTCTCGCTCACCCCGCCCACCAGCCGGATGTGGCCCCGCTCGCACATCCGCGCCGCCAGCCGGAGCAGTTCGCGTGCCTGGAGCCGGTCCATGCGGCGGTCGAAGCCGTCCGCCAGGACCGTGAGGGTCTGCAGCGCCGCCGGCACCTCTCCCACCGGGTCGACCTCCAGGACGCCCGGGCCGGTGAGCAGGACGAGGGCCAGGGCCACGTACCTCAGTTCGCCGTCGCCCAGCAGCTTCAGCGGGGTGCGCTGTCCGTCGCCCCGGTCGAGCAGCGCGCGGACCGTGCCGTCGCCGAGCGGCTCCGCCAGCAGGTCGACGACCTCCCCCGCGCACCCGGCAGCGACCGCCGCCGTCAGCAGAGCGTGCCTCCGGCCGCACTCCGCACGCGTGCGCCACAGGACGTCCGCGAGGTTGGAGCAGTCCGGCAGCAGCCGGCCCGCGCCCAGCGGGACGGGGGCACGCATCCGGCGGGGGCTCGGGTCGCAGGCGAAGACCGAGCGCAGGGCGACCACCATCTGCTCGGCGGCGGCGAGCACCCGGCGCTGGCCGTCGGTCTTGCCCGCGACCCGCAGCGGCAGCAGGGCCGTGCCGAGACGGTCGTCGGGAAGCGGCCCCCGGGTGACCGGGGAGGCGCCGGCGGTGTGCCAGGCCGCCTGCACCACCGGGCGGCTCGGGTCGCGCAGTGCGGTCTCCAGCAGGACGAGACCGCCGGACGTCAACCGTTCGCCGACGATGCGCAGTTCGGGCTCGGCCTGCACGGCGACGTCGAGCCGGACGGGCCCTTGAGGACCGTCGGCCGTGCAGCCGATCCGGAAGCCGCGCCGCCACTGGGCATCGGGCCGCGCCCGCTCGGGGACGCAGGCCACCGGGTCCGGGAACACCTCGGCCAGCTCCGCACCGCCGCCGAGCCGCGCGAGCGCCCCGTACGCCTGCAACGCGCGTGACTTGCCCGAACCGCTCGGCCCGGTGAACAGCGTCAACGGGCCCAGTGGAAAGGTGGCCCGCCGATGCCCGGCGAAGGCGGACAGCCGCAGTTCGGTGACGTACGGCCGGTCCGGACGCGGGTCGGCGGCAGCGGCTTGCTCAGGGGCAGCGGGCACGGATGGCGCAGGTGACGGGGTCATATCCGGGACCGTAGGTCTCCTGCCGACCGGCGAACCGTTCCGGCCCCGCGGGCTTCCTACGATCGAGCGACCGGCCGGGCCCGTCGGGGACTCGCACCATGGCTCAGACCCCCGGAACCCCTGCCTCCTGCATCAGTCCCCGTACCTCCGTGCCCGGCGGCGTCAGCAGGAACACGTTGCGGTCCACCCGGTGCATCCCGCTGGACAGGCCGAAGACGACGCCCGTGCTGAAGTCCAGGACCCGCTTGGCGACGTCCGTCTCCGCGCCGGTGAGGTCGAGCAGGACCGGTACGCCCGCCATCAGGGTCTCGGCGACGTCGCGGGCGTCCGCGAACACATTGACCCTCAGGACGACGAAGCGGCGGCGCGCCTCGGTCTGCGCCTCGGGCAGCGCGCGGTGGTCGACCGCTGACGGCCAGGCGTCCCGGCCCCGCAGCGGAACCACCTGAGCGAGCCCTTCCCACTGTTCGTCGGTGACATCGTGCCTGTTCACCGGCCCTCCCCGTGTCGGCTCGCACTCATCGTCTGCACCGGGCAATTCTTGCGCATGGTCACCCGTTCGGCCCAACAGCGACACGGACCGCGACACTCCCTTCGGTCACCCGGGCCGGACGGCGCCCCTCCAGTACCACGCCGGCGTCGCCTCACACCGGCCCCGTGCCCGGTGTGCAGCGCGTGTAACGGCTCAAGATCGCGGCGCGTGACATCCGCGTAACGGGCAATTCGTACGGTCGTCGATATGACCACGAGCCCCGGAACGCAGCAGATACGGACCGTCTGCTCGTACTGCGGCGTCGGCTGCGGGATCGTGCTCGACGTCGCGACCGGTCCCGATGGCCGCCGTCGTGTCGTCAAGGCGTCCGGCGACAAGGAGCACCCGGCCAACCGCGGCCGGTTGTGCACCAAGGGCGCCACCACCGCGGACATGCTGGCCGCGCCCGGGCGGCTGACCACGGCGCTGGTGCGCGACGACCGGGGCGCGGAGCCGGTGCCCGCTCCCGTGGACGCGGCCGTGCGCGAGACCGCCCGCCGACTGCGGGAGATCGTCGACGAGCACGGTCCGGACGCCGTCGCGTTCTATGTGTCGGGCCAGCTGAGCCTCGAGGCGCAGTACCTCGCCAACAAACTGGCCAAGGGCTTCGTGCGGACCAACCAGATCGAGTCGAACTCGCGGCTGTGCATGGCGAGCGCGGGCGCCGGCTACAAGCTGTCGCTGGGCGCCGACGGGCCGCCGGGATCGTACGACGACCTGGACGAGGCGGATGTCTTCCTGGTCATCGGCTCGAACATGGCCGACTGCCATCCGATCCTGTTCCTGCGTCTGATGGACCGGGTCAGGGCGGGCGCCAAGCTGATCGTCGTCGACCCCCGGCGCACCGCGACCGCCGCGAAGGCGGACCTCTTCCTGCAGATACGCCCCGGCACCGACCTCGCCCTGCTGAACGGGCTGCTGCACCTGCTGCACGAGAACGGGCACACGGACGAGGGCTTCATCGCCCGGCACACCGAGGGCTGGGAGGCGATGCCCGCCTTCCTCGCCGACTACACGCCCACCGCGGTCGCCGGGAGCACCGGTCTGACCGAGGAGGACATCCGTCGGGCGGCCCGGCTCATCGGCGAGGCGAAGGAGTGGACGAGCTGCTGGACCATGGGGCTCAACCAGTCCACGCACGGAACCTGGAACACCAACGCGCTCGTCAACCTGCACCTCGCGACCGGCGCGATCTGCCGTCCGGGCAGCGGCCCTTTCTCCTTGACCGGGCAGCCCAACGCCATGGGCGGCCGCGAGATGGGCTACATGGGGCCGGGGCTGCCGGGTCAGCGGTCGATGCTCGTGGAGGAGGAGCGGGCGTTCGTCGAGGAGCTGTGGGGGCTCCAGCCGGGCGCGTTGCGTGCGGACGGGGTGGGGCGCGGAACCGTCGAGATGTTCCAGAAGATGGCGGACGGCGATATCAGGGCCTGCTGGATCATGTGCACCAACCCCGTGGCCTCCGTGGCCAACCGGAAGACGGTCATCGAGGGCCTGGAAGCCGCCGAGTTCGTCGTCGCCCAGGACGTCTTCGCCGAGACCGAGACCAACGCCTACGCCGACGTGGTCCTGCCCGGCGCGCTGTGGGCCGAGGCAGAGGGCGTCCTCGTCAACAGCGAGCGCGGGCTCACCCTGGCCCGGCCCGCGCTGGACCCGCCGGGCGAGGCGACGGCCGACTGGCGGCTGATCGCGGCGGTGGCGCGCGAGATGGGGTACGCGGAGGGCTTCTCCTACGACAGCGCCGAGGAGGTCTTCGAGGAGATCAAGCGCGCCTGGAACCCGAAGACGGGCTGGGACCTGCGCGGGGTGACCTACGACCGGCTGCGGACCGGGCCCGTGCAGTGGCCGGCCGCCCGGGAGGACGGTCCGGCGCGCAATCCGATCCGGTACGTCGACGGCGGGCTGGCGTTTCCCACTCCGAGCGGCCGGGCGGTGTTCCACGCGCGGCCCCACCTGCCGCCCGCCGAACTGCCGGACGACGACTTCCCGTTCCTGCTGAACACCGGGCGGGTGCAGCACCAGTGGCACACGCTGACCAAGACGGGGAAGGTCGAGAAGCTCAACAAGCTCAACCCGGGGCCCTTCGTGGAGGTGCACCCCGAGGACGCGGCAGCGCTCGGGATCGCGGACGGCGACCGGGTGGAGGTGGCCTCGCGGCGCGGGCGGGCCGTGCTGCCGGCGGTGGTGACCGACCGGGTGCGGCCCGGGTGCTGTTTCGCCCCGTTCCACTGGAACGACCTGTTCGGCGAGTATCTGAGCGTCAACGCGGTGACAAGTGACGCGCTCGACCCGGTCTCCTTCCAGCCGGAGTTCAAGGTGTGCGCGGTGGCACTGGCGAAGGTGGCCGAGCCGGCGAGCCCTCCAGCGGCCCCCGTCCCGGCGGTCACGCGGGTCCCGGTGCCCGTCGCCCCGACCGCCGCCGACCCCTTCGGCCTCACCCCCGCCCCTCCGCCGGTCCTGAGCGCCCAGGAGCGCCAGTACCTCACCGGCTTCCTCGCGGGCCTCGGTTCCGGCGCCCCCGGGGTACCCGTGCTGCCGCCGGACGCGCCCTTCGCCCCGGAGCACGCCCTGTGGGTCAACGGCGTCCTCGCCGGCATGTACTCCCGGGCCGGCAGCGCGCCCGAGGAGCGGGAGCCGGCCGGCCGTGAGGTCGTCGTGCTGTGGGCCTCGCAGACCGGGAACGCGGAGGAGTTCGCCACGGCAACCGCCCAGCGGCTCTCCGCGACCGGACACCGGGCCACCCTGGTCGGCATGGACGAGGCCGACGTGGGCCAACTCGCGCGCGATTCCGATCTGTTGCTGATCACGAGTACCTTCGGCGACGGCGACGCGCCCGACAACGGCTCCGGTTTCTGGGACGCCCTCTCCGGTCACGAGGCTCCGCGCCTCGACGGTGTCCGCTTTGCCGTGCTGGCCTTCGGCGACTCGTCGTACGACGACTTCTGCGGACACGGGCGCCGTCTCGACGCGCGCCTGCAGGAGCTGGGCGGAGTGCGCCTCGCGCCGCGCACCGACTGCGAACCCGACTACGTGCCGTCCGCGGACGCCTGGCTCGAGTCGGTCCTCGCCGCGCTCGGCGGCGCCCCGGCGGCGGCCCCCGCGCGGCCGAAGCCGGGCAAACCCGCACCGGCGACCGCCCGCCTCGTCGGCAACCGGCTGCTCAGCCTGCCCGGAGCGGGCAAGGAGGTGCGCCGGTTCACCTTCGACACCAGCGGGACCGGTCTCACGTACGAGACCGGGGACGCGCTCGGTGTGCGCCCCGTCAACTCCCCCGCGCTCGTGGAGGAATGGCTGGACGTGACGGGCATCGACCGCGCCGCCGCCGTCGAGCTCGCGGGAGCCGGCGAGGTGCCCTTCGCCGAAGCCCTGCTCAGGCATCTCGACATCACCCGGATCACCCCGGACCTGCTGCGCTTCGTCGCCGAACGCACCCGCGACGACCGGGAGCTGCGGCAACTGCTGCGCCCGGACAACAAGGACGGCCTGGCGCGCTGGTGCTGGGGCCGGCAGGCCGTCGACGTGGCGGCCGAGTACGCGGTGCGGGCGTCGGCCGAGGAATGGGCAGGAGTGCTCAAGCGGTTGCAGCCGCGGCTGTACTCGATCTCCTCCAGCCCGCTCGTCGACCCCCACCGGGTGTCGCTGACCGTGTCCGTGGTGCGCTACGAGAGTCTGCGCGGGCGGCCCCGCGCCGGGGTGTGCGGCGGCTTCCTCGCCGACGCGGAGCCCGATGCGCCGGTGCCGGTCTTCGTCCAGCGCTCGCCCCACTTCCGGCCGCCGGCGGACGGCTCGACCCCGATGGTGATGGTCGGGCCCGGCACCGGTGTCGCCCCCTTCATCGGTTTCCTCCAGGAACGCCGCGAACTCGGGCACACCGCTCCGAACTGGCTGTTCTTCGGCGAGCAGCACCGCGCCACCGACTACTACTACGAGGAGGAGCTGACGAAGCTGCGGGTGGACGGCGTGCTCACGCGTCTCGACACCGCCTTCTCCCGCGATCAGCGCGCCAAGGTCTACGTCCAGGACCGGATGCGCGAGCACGGTCCCGAGCTGTGGCACTGGCTCCGGGACGGCGCCCGCTTCTACGTCTGCGGGGACGCCTCTCGCATGGCCAGGGACGTCGACCGGGCGCTGCGGGACATCGCCGTCCTGCACGGCGGCCTGAGCGAGGCGGAGGCGGCCGCGTACGTGAAGCAGCTCGCGGCGGAGAAGCGGTATGTGCGGGACGTCTACTGAGGCGGTGCGCGCGTGCCTCCACGGCGGCCGACAGGCAGAGGGCAACCGTCGGCGCAACCCCCCGTACGAACTCTCTTCACCTCGCTGCTACCGGGCTCTTCACCTCCGGGCGCTCGGCGTTCATGATCTCCTCCTAGCGTCCTTCCGTGCATGTGGCAGAAGTGAAGCCGTCGACAAGCGCCCGCTGGGTGCTCCCGCTGGTGGCACGGGGCGAGGACGAGCCGGACGGGGCTCCCGCACAGTGGCACCGCGTTCTCACGTTGCTCGCCAACATCAGCCTGTTGATCGGCACGCGCAACGTGTGGAACAGCGCCGCCAGCCATCAGCCGCCGATCGCCGCGGTGATCTCCGTCTGCTACGCGTCGATCCTGGTGACGGGCGTCCTGACGCTGGTGGTGCGGCGCAGCCGCTCGCTGGCGCGCCTGGATGTCGTGGTCCTGGTGACGGCGATCACGCTCGTCTACTGCGCGGCCGGCGCGCTGCACGACTACAGCGACGAGTCGATCCTCACCATCCAGGCCGCGCGCGAACTACTGCACGGCAACCCGGTGTACGGGCAGGCTTGGCCCTGGCTGTTCGGGCACCACAGCACCGTCGCCTACACCCAGACGGTGGACGGCGGCTACGACTTCACCTACGGCTATCCGCCGTTGACCGCGATCCTCACCGCGCCGCTGCTGTGGATGGGCCACGGCGCGCTCCCCGAGGTCCTGGTCCCCACCACCGCGATCGTGCTCGGCACGATCGTCATGTGGAAGATGCTGCCGACGCCGTGGCGCTCGGCGGCCACCATGGTCTGCCTGGGCTTCGGCATGATCCCGATGTACGCCCGGCTCGGCTACCCGGCGATCGTCGCGCTGGCGTTCCTGATCCCGGTGGTGGTGCGCTGGACGCGGATGGGCACGGGCGGCCCGGCCGACTGGGCGCGGGCGGCCTGCCTGGGCGCGGCCTGCGCCAGCCAGCAGCTGCCGTGGTTCCTGACGCCGTTCCTGCTCGCCGGCGTCTACGCGTTGCGGCGCGGCGAGCTGGGGGCGCGTGAGGCGGCGCGCGCCCTGGGGCGGATGGTGGGCATCGCAGCCGGAACGTGGCTGCTGATCAACGCCTACTTCATCGTGACCGAGCCGCGCACGTGGATCGAGGGCATCGCGCTGCCGCTCACCCAGGGCGCGATCATCCACGGCCAGGGCCTGGTCGGCATCTCCCTGTACTACACCGACGGAAGCGACCGCCTGTCCTGGTACTCGCACGCGAGCATGCTGCTGGCGGCGGGTCTGCTGGCTCTGTTCGTGCTGTTCGTGCGCCGGCTGGGTCCGGCGGCGACCGTGCTTCCCTGGTGCGCGTTCTTCCTGGCGACCCGTTCGCAGGACGGCTACTACCTGATGATGACGCCGCTGTGGCTGGCGGCCGCGGTCACCGTGCCGCCCTCCGCGTTCGCCACCGCCTGGCAGCCCCGGCTGCTGCACGGCCGGCGGACGGCCCGCACGGTGCTGGCCGGGGCCCTGGTGGCGCCGGCGCTGGTGGCCGCGACGGTGGCGGCGACCGGTAAGCCGCCGTTGCGGATGCAGGCCGTCGGCTCGACCCGGACGACCCCTCAGACCGTCAAGACGCTCACCGTCCGTGTGAACAACACCGGCGACTCCGCCGTCGAGCCCCACTTCGCGGTGACCACCGGCCAGGGCATCAGCCGCTATTGGAAGGTGCTCCAGGGCCCGTCGGCCGTCGGCGCCCACGCGGAGGCGACGTACCGGATCCAGGCGCCGGGCAAGGGCTTCGCGGTGCCCAAGAAGGGCACCCGCATCCGGCTGCGGGCCTTCACCGCGTCGCCGATGACGCTGTCGAGCCAGGACATCCACCTGCCAGCGCAGAAGGTCCCGGCTCCGCACAAGAAGTGACGCATCGTCAGATCACCGTCAAGTCACCTGTTTGAGCAGTTCGTTCACCACAGGATCGATCACCCGGTAGCGGACGATCCGCCCCTCCTTCTCACCCGCCACCACCTCGGCCGTCCGCAGCAGCCGCAGCGCCTGCGAGACGGCCGGGTCGTTCATGCCCGTCGCCACAGCCAGGTCGGAGACGGCGAGCGGCCCGGCCCGGTGCAGGGCCAGCAGCAGGGCGAGCCGGCCGGGGTCGGCCAGCAGCGAGAAGCGGTCGGCCCAGGTGCGTACGGCCTCGGGGGCGCCGATGGCCTCGATGGCCTCGCAGACCCGGTGGCCGTCGATGGTGCGCCTGCCGGCGCGGTCGGCGGGGACGAGATGCATGCGCACATTCTCCCAGGTGCCCTGTGTGATCTTCGATACCTACGGATACCTGCGCAACTGTGCAGTCTTGCAGGCGTCGCCGCCCCCGCCCTAAGGTGGCCGGGCCGTGGTGTTCGGGAAGACCGGTGAAAGTCCCCAGGGACTCAGGCCGGAGCGGCCCTCGCCACTGTGATCGGGGAGTTCCCGTCCCGTGCCGCCCGCCTCCAGCGGGTGGCGCCACTGGTTGTGGCGGGGCCGGGGAGGTACGGGTGCGTTCCCGCGTCGTCCGGTGCGTGCTATCGGCATGCCGGGAGGCGTGGGGGCGTGCTCGTACCTCCCCGGCCCCGCCGGCCGGGAAGGCAGGGGCGGGCGCGTTGATCCGTCAGCCAGGAGACCGGCCACGGCATCTCACGAAGTGATCCACGAGGTGCTGGAGCGTGACCGTATGACCCTGACCGACCCTGCCCTGCCCGAGGCCGCCTCCTTCCGTTGGCGGCGCGAGGACACCCTGCGGACCGCCGGGCTGCTGGCGGTGATCGCCGCCCTGCACGTGGCCGCGTTCGGCGTGCTGTTCCTTCTGGTGGTGCCCGAGCACTACGAGATGGGCTCCAAGGCGTTCGGCATCGGGCTCGGCGTCACCGCGTACACGCTGGGCATGCGGCACGCCTTCGACGCCGACCACATCGCGGCCATCGACAACACCACCCGCAAGCTGATGGCGGACGGCAAGCGTCCGGTGTCGGTGGGGTTCTGGTTCGCACTCGGGCACTCCAGCGTGGTGGTGGTGCTCGCCGCGCTGATCGCCGGGGGCACCCAGCTGGCCGGGCGGCTGATGGACGAGAACTCCCGTACGCACCAGGTGCTCGGCGTGCTGGGCACGACGATCTCCGGCTCGTTCCTCTTTCTCATCGCGGCCCTCAACCTGGTGGCGCTGATGGGCATCCTGCGGGTGTTCCGGGCGATGCGGGCGGGGACGTACGACGAGCAGGAGCTGGAAGCCCACCTGGATTCCCGGGGGTTCATGAACCGGATCCTCGGTCGCTTCACCAGGTCCATCAGCCGCCCCGGGCAGATGTTCCCGCTCGGCTTCCTGTTCGGCCTGGGCTTCGACACCGCGACCGAGGTCACGCTGATGGTGATGGCGGGCAGCGGGGCGGCGGCCGGGCTGCCCTGGTACGCGATCCTGTGCCTGCCGCTGCTGTTCGCGGCCGGGATGAGCCTGTTCGACACCCTCGACGGCACGTTCATGAACTTCGCCTACCAGTGGGCCTTCTCGAACCCGGTGCGCAAGGTGTTCTACAACCTCACCATCACCGGGCTGTCGATCGCGGTGGCCTTCCTGATCGGCACGATCGAGCTGGTCGGAGTGCTGCACGACAAGCTGGACCTGCGGGACGCGGTGACGGGCTGGATCGCCGGGCTCGACCTCGACAACGTGGGCTTCGTCATCGTCGGGCTGTTCGTGGTGGTGTGGGCGGCGGCCCTCACGTACTGGCGGCTGGCGAAGGTCGAGGAGCGCTGGGCTCCCCGCCCCGCCGACGGCAGGTGACGCCGGCGGGGCGGGGGGCCGGTCACTCGGACGAGGGCGTGCGAGAGGTGCCGGGGGACCCGGCGGTGCGGCCGCGGGTGAGGGCGAAGCCCGCGGCGGCCAGCCCGAGCACGCCGACGACCAGACCGGCGATGCCGAGCCCGCGGGCGGTGGAGTCACTGGTGGCCGCGGCCTTCGTCGTGGCGGCACTCGGCTTCTCCTCGGTGCCCGCGGGTGCCGCGGTGGAACCGCCGCCCTCCGCCGTGCCCTTGGCGGTCAGCTGGAGCACCGGCGCCGGGTTCTCCGGCTCGTCCTGCCCCTTCTGGGCCTCCTCGATCCAGCGGACGACATTTCCGTCGGAGTAGGTCTGCAGCGTCTTGAACGTCAGCTGGTCGGCGTTCTCCGGAAGTTGACCGAAGGCGACGTTGAAGTCCTGGTACTGGCCGTGCCGGATGCGGCCGCCGGTCCAGGTGATCTGGGAGACCGCGTCGGTGATGGTGCCGTCGTCCGTCTTGACCGGGGTCTTGAGCTTGGTGGTGGTCACCTGCGCCGTCCAGCCGTCCTGCGGGCTGACCAGCACGCCCAGGATCGGGTGGTCGGTGGGCAGGAAGACCTGCACCTTGGTGGTCGCGGCGGTGTCCTCCTCGTTGGGCACCCGGAAGGTCAGCACACCGTCGGTGGCGCCCTTGGCGTAGCTCTCGGGGTGGACGGTGACATGGGCGAAGGCCGCGCCGGCCGCGGTGAGGACACCGGCGGCGGCGAGTGCGGCGACGGTGGTGGCGCGGCGCAGGGTGGTACGCATCGGGGACATGGGTGGGCAAGCTCCGTACTGGTGCCGGGGGTTGGGGGGTTCAGACGGTGTACGGGACTGCCGGGGGCGGGCCGCGCCGGTGGAGGGCGTGGCGGAGCAGCGCCTGTCCGGGGAGCCGGGGTCGGCGGGCGTAGGGGCGCGGCGGCCTGACGTACGCGGGCAGCGGTGCCGTACGCCACCGGACGGCGAGGCGCGGGACGAAGGCGGCGGCCTTGCGCAGCAGCGACCACAGGGCGGCCTCGCCGCGCCGCAGGCACCAGGAGGCCAGCAGGGCGGCGGCCAGGTGCGCGGCGACGGCGTGCGAGGTCATGGCGTGCGCCGGGGCGGCCATGGGCATGTCGCGCGCCATGCCCGGCATGCCCATCGGCATCTGTGCCGGCCCGGCCGCGTCGAAGGCGAGATGGAGCCCGCCCTGGACGAGGAGCATCGCGAGGGCGATGCCGGGCAGCGAGCGCTCACGCCCGGCGAGCGCCGCGCCGGCGGCGAACACGGGCAGGAACCCCGCCGCGTCCGCCCACACCGGCGGCATCGCGCCGGTGGCCAGCGTGTGTCCGCCGACGGCGAGCAGCACGCACACGACGGCGAACACCGCCGCGCGCAGGCTCCGCACCGTCCAGGACACGTCCATGGGGTGGGATCCTGCCACGCGGACACCCGCGATCATGTCCGTTTCCGCAGATCCGGCGTGCCGCGGCGGCGCGGGGGCGCGTTGCGGAGGGGATGGCGCGGGCGCCTATCGTGGCGCGCATGCAGTCCTACACAATCGGCCAGGCCGCCCGGCTGCTCGGGGTGAGCCCGGACACCGCGCGGCGGTGGGCGGACGCGGGGCGGATGGCGACCCGGCGCGACGAGAGCGGACGGCGGGTCATCGACGGCAGGCACCTGGCCGCGTTCTCGGTGGAGCTGGCGCGCGGCGGCGCCGACGAGGAGGACGCCCCCTCGTACACCTCGGTCCGCAACGCCTTCCCAGGGATCGTCACCGCCGTGAAGCTGGGTGACGTGGCCGCCCAGGTGGAGATCCAGGCGGGCCCGCACCGCCTGGTGTCCCTGCTGACCCGGGAGGCCGTGGAGGAGCTGGGCCTGGAGGTCGGCATGGAGGCCACGGCCCGGGTGAAGTCGACGAACGTCCATATCGACACGGCCTGAGACCGTCGCCCGACGACACCTCCGTACGAACGCACATGCGCACTCTCATTGCCCGGGAGCGCAGCTTGTGCGATGCGACGGAACGCTTACGGGTCGCACCTGCGCCAGTATGATCGGCCTATCGGAGGGTGTCCCTGCTCCCTCCTGGACCAGCAGAGGGAGTGGACCCGTGATGACCCGTTCCGCGCGCCGGCCCCGTCGGATGGTGCAGGTGGCCGGTGCGGGGGCCGCCGCGCTGCTGGCCCTGAGCGCCTGCTCCTCCTCATCGGGCTCCCCGAAGACGGCGGAGTCCGCCGCGGCCCCGTCGCCGAAGCCGTCCGGCACGGTCACCGTCTTCGCCGCCGCCTCCCTCAAGGAGAGCTTCACGACCCTGGGCAAGCAGTTCGAGAAGGAGCACCCCGGCACGAAGGTGTCCTTCAACTTCGGCGGCAGCGACACCCTCGCCGCGAGCATCACGGGCGGCGCCCCGGCGGACGTCTTCGCCGCGGCCAGCCCCAAGACGATGGCGATCGTGTCGGACAAGAGGGACACCACCGCCGCCCCGGTGACCTTCGCGCGCAACCAGCTGGAGATCGCCACCCTGCCGGGCAACCCGGACAAGGTCTCCTCCCTGAAGGACCTCACCGGGTCCGGCCTGAAGGTCGTCCTGTGCGACAAGACAGTGCCGTGCGGGGCCGCCGCACAGAAGGCACTGGCCGCGAGCGGTCTGAAGCTGACGCCGGTGTCCTACGAGCAGGACGTCAAGAGCGCCCTGACCAAGGTGGAGTTGAAGGAGGCCGACGCGGCGGTCGTCTACCGGACCGATGTGAAGGCGGCGGGTGACAAGGTGCGGGGCGTGGAGTTCCCCGAGTCGGCCGAGGCCGTCAACGACTACCCGATCGCCCCGCTGAAGGACGCGCCCAACCCCGAGACGGCGAAGGCGTTCATCGCGCTGGTGACCTCCGCCGAGGGCCGCAAGGTGCTGGCCGAGGCCGGGTTCCTGCAGCCGTGACCCGTATCGACGCGACCGACGCCGCGGCCGACACCCTGGTGGGCGGACCGCGGCGCGGACGTGTCCCCCGGCCCGGTGTTCCGCTGCCGCTGCTGCTGCCCGCGCTCGTGGGCCTGGCGTTCCTGCTGCTGCCGCTGGTGGCGCTGCTCGTGCGGGCCCCCTGGCACACCCTGCCGGACCAGTTGACCAGCGCGGAGGTGTGGCAGGCGTTGCGGCTGTCCCTGGTGAGCGCCACCGCGGCGACCGCCGTGAGCCTGGTCCTCGGGGTGCCGCTGGCCTGGCTCCTGGCCCGTACGGACTTCCCGGGCCGGGGATTCGTGCGGGCCCTGGTGACCCTGCCGCTGGTGCTGCCGCCGGTGGTGGGCGGTGTGGCCCTGCTGCTGGCGCTCGGCCGCAACGGTGTGGTGGGGCGGTGGCTGGACTCCTGGTTCGGGATCACGCTGCCGTTCACGACGGCCGGTGTGGTGGTCGCCGAGGCGTTCGTGGCGATGCCGTTCCTGGTGATCAGCGTCGAGGGCACGCTGCGGGCCGCCGATCCGCGCTACGAGGAGGCCGCGACGACACTCGGCGCGTCCCGCTTCACCGCGTTCCGCCGGGTGACGCTGCCGCTGATCGCGCCGGGTGTCGCGGCCGGCGCGGTGCTGGCGTGGGCGCGGGCGCTCGGCGAGTTCGGGGCGACGATCACCTTCGCGGGCAACTTCCCGGGCCGCACGCAGACCATGCCGCTGGCCGTCTACCTGGCCCTGCAGAACGATCCGGCCGCGGCGATCGCGCTGAGCCTGGCGCTCCTCGCGGTGTCGATCGCGGTCCTGGCGGGGCTGCGGGACCGCTGGATGACGGCGTCATGACCCACACCGACCGGGCCACCCCCCGCGGCACCGCCACGGGCGTGCGCGCCGACGGCCTCGACGCGCGGATCGTCGTCGAGCGCGGTTCCTTCCGGCTCGACGTGGCGCTGGCCGCCGCTCCCGGGGAGGTGGTCGCGCTGCTCGGGCCCAACGGCGCCGGGAAGACCACCGCCCTGCGCGCGCTGGCCGGACTGGTCCCGCTCTCCGGAGGTCATCTGCGGCTCGACGGGGCCGCGCTGGAGCGCACTCCGCCCGAAGGGCGCCCCGTCGGTGTCGTCTTCCAGGACTACCTGCTCTTCCCGCACCTGTCGGCGCTGGACAACGTGGCCTTCGGCCCGCGCTGCCGGGGCGCGTCCAAGGCCGAGGCGCGGGCGGTCGCCGCAGGGTGGCTGGAGCGCATGGGGCTCACCGAGCACGCGGGCGCCAAGCCGCGCCGGCTCTCCGGCGGCCAGGCCCAGCGCGTCGCGCTCGCCCGGGCGCTCGCCACCCGGCCCCGGCTGCTGCTGCTCGACGAACCGCTCGCCGCGCTCGACGCCCGCACCAGGCTGGAGGTGCGGGGCGGGCTCCGCCGCCATCTGGACGAGTTCGAGGCGGTGGCCGTGCTGGTCACCCACGATCCGCTGGACGCGATGGTCCTGGCCGACCGGCTGGTGGTCGTGGAGCACGGCCGGGTCGTCCAGGAGGGCACCCCCTCCGACATCGCCCGCCGTCCGCGCACCGACTACATCGCCCAGCTCGTCGGGCTCAACCTGTACCGGGGGACGGCGCAGGGACACACGGTACGGCTCGGCGCCGGCTGCTCGATCACCACTTCGGAGGACCTGTCCGGACCCGTCTTCGTGGTGTTCCGGCCGAGTGCCGTGACCCTCTACCGGGACCGGCCCGACGGCACCAGCGCGCGCAACCTGTGGCGCTGCGAGGTGGCGGCGCTCCAGACGCACGGCGACCAGATCCGCGCCGACCTCACCGGTGAGCTGCCCCTGGCCGCGGACCTGACCACCGTCGCCGCCGCCGAACTCGGCCTGCATCCGGGCGCCACGGTGTGGGCCACGGTCAAGGCGGCACAGACGCACGCCTATCCGGCCTGAGGCGCGGCTCGAGACGTATCCGGCCTCAGGCGCGGACCAGGCGTATCCGGCCTCAGGCCCGGACCAGGCGTATCCGGCCTCAGGCCCGGACCAGGCGTATCCGGCCTGAGACGTGTCCGGCCTGACGCGCCGTCCGGAGACGGCCCGCGCATCCCGCTACCGTGGGACCGGCCAGGACACCATCAGCCATTCCCCACATTCCGCGAGGGCCGCCCATGAACCTGAGCATCCGCAACCAGATTCCCGGCACCGTCACGTCCGTCACGCCGGGCGAGGTCATGGCGGCCGTCAAGGTCAGGTTGAACGGGGGGCAGGACGTCACGGCGGCGGTCACCGCGGAGGCCGTGAACGAGCTGGACCTCGCTCCGGGCGCCTCCGTGTACGCCCTGGTCAAGTCCACGGAAGTGGCGCTGGCCACCGCGGCGGTGGAGGGGGTTTCCATCCGGAACCAACTGCCCGGTACCGTCGACCGCGTCACCACGGGCGATGCCATGGCGTCGGTGAAGGTCACGATCGTGGGCGGGACGCTCACGGCCGCGATCACCAGGGACGCCGCGGAGGACCTCGGTCTCCTGTCCGGCTCCTCGGTCGTCGCGCTGATCAAGTCCACGGAGATCTCACTCGCGACACCCTGAAGGGAACGTTCGCCACCCGATCATCGTCTACAGTTCCGTAGACGTCTACACGAATGTAGTCAGCCGCCGGGTGGCGCCGCGTCGCGCCCGGTCTCCGCACCGGAAGGGCTCGCGACGATGGCCACCTCCTTGTTCCTGGGATCACAACTAGCGGTGAACGTGCTGGACGCCCAGTCACTGCTCGCCGCTTTCGGGGTGCTGGGCGTGGGTGTGGTGATGTTCGCGGAGACCGGCCTGCTGATCGGATTCTTCCTGCCCGGGGACTCCCTGCTGTTCACGGCGGGCCTGCTGTGCACCGGCTCCGGGCAGCAGGGGGTGAAACTGTCGCTGCCCGCGCTGCTGGTCGCCGCGGCCGTGGGCGCGCTCGCCGGGTCGCAGTGCGGTTATCTGCTCGGCCGCAAGGCGGGCGGCGCGCTGCTGGCCCGCAGCCGCTCGGCCCGCCTGCACGAGGGCGCGCGCCGCGCCGAGGAGCTCCTGGATCGGTACGGACACGCGAAGGCGATCGTCCTGGCCCGCTTCGTCCCCGTGGTGCGCACGGTGCTGAACCCGATGGCGGGCGCGCTGCAGGTGCCGGTGCGGACCTTCACCGTCTGGCAGGTGGTCGGCGGCCTCCTCTGGAGCCTCGGCCTCACCCTCGCCGGGTACGCGCTCGGCTCGTCGGTGCCGAACGTCGACAAGTACCTGCTGCCGATGGTCGCGGTGATCGTCGTGGTCTCCCTGATCCCGGTCGCCCTGGAGGTCCTGCGCTCCCGCCGGGCCGCGAAGGAGGGCGTCCGCGGATGACGTACGCCTTCGACGGTGCCCCGATCGACGGCTGGGCCTACACGGACGTGGTGGACCTGGCCCGCCGTACCCCCTCCTGGCTGGACGCGCTGATCTCCGCCTGGTCGACGTACGGGCTCGGGGTGTTCGCCGTGCTGATGGTCCTCGCCTGGTGGCGGGCGCGCCGCACCGGCTCCCGGGCCGCGCTGCTCGCCCTGGCGGTGCCGCTGCTGGTGGTGCTGGCCTACGCCGTGAACTCCGTACTGAAGCTGCTGGTCCGCGAGGACCGGCCCTGCCAGAGCCTGCACGTGGTCACGCTGGAGGCGTGTCCGGCGCCGGGCGACTGGTCGTTCCCGAGCAACCACGCGGTGATAGCCGCGGCGGCCGCGGTCGCCCTGTTCCTCGTCTCGCGCCGGATCGGGTACGTCGCTCTGGTGGCGGCCGGGGCGATGGCGGTCTCCCGGGTCTGGGTCGGCGCCCACTACCCGCACGACGTGGTGGCCGGGTTCATGGTCGGCGCCCTTGTCGCGTCGCTCACGATGATCCCCCTGAGCCGCTGTCCGTACGCCCTGGCCCACCGCCTGGAGACCACGCGGCTGCGTCCCCTGCTGGTGGCGTCCACGGCGACCGACCGGGACACCGCCCCCGAGCGGACGGCCACTCCCACGTAGATCCGGGCCCGTGCGTCACAGGTTTCGTCGTCGGCCGCTCGGCGGGCACCACTGTCACAGCACCCTGCGCCGTACCAGCAGGCCCAGCACCAGCAGCCCCGGCAGCAGCGGCAGCCAGACCGTCAGCAGGCGGTAGCCGAGGACCACGGAGGCCGCCGCTGAACCGGGTGCGCCGCTGAGCGAGAGGGCGAGGGCGAGGGCGGCGTCCAGCCCGCCGATGCCGCCCGGGGTCGGCAGCAGGACCGCCGCGCTGCTCGCCACGAAGTAGGCCAGCGCCACCCGCCCGGGCGGCAGCGGCACGGCGAGGGACCGGGTCACCGCGATCACCACCAGCGCGTGCAGCGACGCGAAGGCGAGCGAGCCGCCCCACAGGGCCAGCGCCCGCCCGGGCAGCCGGTGCACGGCCCGTACGTCCGCCAGTACGGCCCCGGCGGCACGGCGCACCGGCCCGATCAGCAGCAGCGCGAGCGCGGCGGCCACCAGGACGGCGGCCACCACCAGAACCGTGGAGGCGCGCGGCAGGCGCAGCAGCCCGGGCACGGCGAGCGCGAGGAAGGCGATCAGCGCGCCGCGCGCCATGCCCCCGGCGGTGGCCTTGACCGCGAGCGCGGTCGCCGAGCGGGTCACCGGCAGCCCGCAGCGGGTCAGGAAGCGCAGGTTGACGGCGCCCGCGCCGACGCCCGCGGGCAGCAGATGGTTGGCGGCGGACGCGGCGAACTGCACGGCCACCAGCCGCCCGCCGGGCAGCGCCTCGGGCACCGCGCCCTGCTGGGCGAGCGCCGAGCACGCCCAGGTCGCCGTCGCGGCCGTCGCCCCGAGCACCAGCCAGCCCGGGTCGGCGCCGGTGAGCCGGTCCGCGCCGGACGCGATCACCGGCCAGTGGCGCAGGGCGAGCAGGGCCGCGGCGGCGAGCACGGCGAGGGTGAGAGCCGCCTGCCAGTGGGCCCGGCGGCGCAGGATTCCGGCCCCGGTCCGGGCGGTCGCCGCCACCTCGGTGTCCGGCGCCGCCTCGGTGGCCGTCGGAGGGCTCATCCGCGTCCGCCCCTCGCCGTCGGCGAGACGAGGATGCGGACCCCGTCGACGGTGTGCGCCTTCCAGCCGCGCGTGTACGACGGCGGGCGGCCGGTGGGGGTGCCCAGGTACGCGACGGGGATGCGCCCGGCGGTGCTCGCGATGCCCGCGGCGGTGGTGTCGGCGTTGTGGCCGCTGGTGGCCGCGGAGGCGCAGCCGGCGTAGAAGGCGATGGGCACGGCCTCGTTCCCGGTGAGCAGGCAGGGCGGACGGACCCCGAGCCGGTGCAGTTCGGCTGCGGTGCGGGACCAGCCGCGGTGGTCGGCGGTGGTGCGGGCCACCGTGCGGTGCAGCACCGCGAACTGGACCGCCAGGTGCCCGGCGAGCCCGATCGCCACCAGCGTCGCGGTGACCGGGCGCCACCGGCCGTCCCGCCCGGTGACCAGGTGCAGGAGCGCGTCGGCGACGGGGATCGCGAGCAGGGCGTAGGAGGGGAGCAGGAAGCGGGGCGCAGCGTAGCCGATGAGGAAGAGGTACGGGAAGGCCGCCGTCGCCGCGCACGTCAGGGGCACCAGGGTGCGGGAAGGGGGTGCCGGGCGGCGGGCCCGGAGTGCGACGGCCGCCGCGAGCACGGCGAGCAGGGGCAGCACGAACCACCAGGCGGTCACCGCCGGGTTGGGCAGTGGGCCCGCGCACGGGCGGCACAGGGCGCGCCCGCCGAGGCTGCGCAGCTGGTCGCCTATGGCGACGCTCCAGCCCAGGCCGCCCTGTATCCGCGAGCCCTCGGCGAGGCGGTGCGTGAGGCCGCCGTAGTCGACGTAGGCCTCGATGATCCACTCGGCCGCGCCGGCGACGAGCCCGCCCACCAGGGCCAGCAGCAGCCGCAGTCGGCGCCACCGGGGGAAGAACAGCGCCAGGGCCAGCAGCGGCGCGGTGATCCAGACACCGTCGGTGGGCCGCATCCACGTCATCAGCGCCGCGCCCGCGGCGAGTCCCCACAGGGCCGCCCTGTCGGTGCTGTCGGCGTGGGCGCGCAGGAAACAGCCGATGCCGGCCAGCGCACCGATCGCGACCCAGTAATTGGGCATGACCTGCGGGCCGTAGAACAAGGTCACCCACAGGCTAGCGAACAGGGCGCCCCCGAGGGCGAGGACGCGGGGCGGGAACAGCCCCCGCCAGACGCGCAGCGCGACGAACAGGGCGGCGGAGGAGAGCACCGCCAGATAGACCCTGAGCAGTGCGGTGGAGGAGGACCACCAGGTGACGGGGGCGACCAGCAGGGATATGCCCCGCGCGCGGGGGGCGCTGAAGTACGCGGCGGGGGCGTGGGCGCTGATCTGGCTGACATAGACCGTCTCGTCCCAGCCGAGTCCCATGCCCGGCCGTACGAGGACGAGCTGGGCCAGCGCGAAGGCGCCCGCGACCGCTGCGATCAGGCCCTGGCCGCGGTCCCGCCACGACATGCCGGCGACCGACGGCGCTGCGAGCCGGCGGACGCCTGCGAGCGTGGTGCGCGAGCTGTTGGCCATGACCCACCTCTCACCCCTACGGGCCGCAGGGGCATCACACCCTACAAGCCGTAGGGTCGACGATGGAAATCAGGAAAGAAGCAGGTAAAACACGGACAAGCTAACGCGCGCGGCCACGGGGTGCAGCGCGAAAACGGCGGTCACCCTGCCTGCCCGTGGGCGGACTTGCTCCGATGGAGTGAGTCGGGCCGTGGCGGTGCGCGGGCGGCGCGGCTCCGCCCCACCGCTGACGATCCCCCTACGCGCTGTAAGGTTGCGGGCATGGCCGGCAGAGGCCCTGGGGGCAGGGCGGAACGACGCAGCAGCGGTGAACTGGAGAGCGAGGTGCTCGCGACGCTGTGGGCCACCGAGGAGGCGCTCACCCCGGCCGAGATCCAGGCCGAGATCGGCGGCGGCCTCGCCTACAACACGGTGCACACCATCCTCAAACGGCTGTACGACAAGGGGCTCGTGCTGCGGGACGTGGACGGGCGGCGCGGCGCGTACCGGCCCGCGAAGAACGCGGCCGAACTGACCGCCGAGGCGATGCACGAGGCACTGGACCGCGGCCCCGACCCGATCGCCACGCTCCAGCAGTTCGTCTCCGGCCTCAGCCCCGAGGAGGAACAGGCGCTGCGCGACCTGCTCGGCGGGCGCCCCCTCCCCCAGGGTGGTGGCGCATGAAGATCGACGTCTACATGCCGCTCCTGCTGTCGCTGCTGCTGGCCGCCCTCAGCCCGCTGGTCGGCCGACGGGTGGCGCCCACGCTCGCGGCCCGGGTGCTGACGGTCTCCGCCGTGTTCACCGCGGCCGCCACCGTCTGGTCGCTGGTGCTGCTCGCGATCACCCTGGTGGGCCAGGTGCCGCCGGTCGCCGCGGACGCCCGTGAGGACGGCCACCGACTGCCGGACCAGGTCCCGGAGGCGATCGCCGTCGCCGCGATCCTGGCTCTCACCGGGGTGGCCCTGCGCGTGTACCGGGCCGTTCGCACGGAACGCGTGACGCGCCGCACGCTACGGGCACTGTGCGCCGGACAGCCGCCGGACACGGAACTGGTCGTCGCCGCCTCACCCGTGCCGCGGGCGTTCGCCATCCCCGGCAGTGGCGGCGCGCCTGGCCGGATCCTGGTCACCTCGGCGATGCTGAGCGCGCTGGAACCGGCGGAGCGCCGGGTGTTGCTGGCGCACGAGCGGGCGCATCTGACCCACCGGCACGCGCTCCTGTCGACGGCCGTGGCGCTCGCCGCCGCGGCCGATCCCCTGCTGGCGCCCGTCCGCACCACGGTGACGTTCCTGGTGGAGCGGTGGGCGGACGAGCGGGCGGCCGACGCGGTCGGGGACCGTGGCACCACGGCCCGCGCCCTGGCGCGCGCCGCGCTCAGCGCCGGGCGCCGCGCTCCGGTGCGCGCGTTGACCTTCACCGACCGCGCGGTCACCCGCCGCATCGCCGCCCTCCAGGCGGGGCCGCCCCCACGCCTGTGGCCGCTGGCCGCGACCACACTGGCGCTGGGCGCCCTGCCGGCCCTGGGGGCGGCGGACGCCACGGGGGATCTGCTGCGACTGCTGGGGCACGCACTGGCGTGACACGGCTCAGCCCGTCAGGGGTCCGAGGCCGCGTCAATCTCCAGACGGCGCCCGGGAGCTCAGCGGGCCGTGTCGCTCTCCCCCACCGGGCGGGCCGAGGCCGTCTCCCCGGGGGCCGCCTGGATCAGGCGCTGCGCCGACGGCTCGGCCGAGGCGGACTGCGCGGTGTCGCCGTCCTCCTTCATGGCCTTGGCCTCGCTCTTGAGGATGCGCATCGACTTGCCCAGCGCGCGAGCGGTGTCCGGGAGCTTCCTGGAGCCGAACAGCAGGATGATGACGATCGCCACGATCAGCAGATGCCAGGGTTCCAGGCCGTTGCGGAGCATCCCCGCCCACCCCTTCTCTACCTCGGACCGGGGTGCCCGCCGGGCGCGTGGCACCACCTGAGGTTGTTGCTACATTGCGCAACTGTACAACCATCAGGCGGGGCCGGTCGTCCCCTCCGTATGAGTCTCACGGATGAGGGCGCAGCCATGCCGACGAGCCGCCAGGCCACCCCGTCCCGCCACCGCCGCGGGAGCGAGCCCCCGAGCCACCGCGGCGGTGCCGCACGGCGCCGCAAGCGGGGCACACTGCGCATAGCCCTGGCCGTCGCCCTCACCGTCGTGGTGCTCGGCACGGCCGGCCTGGGATGGATCTACCTCAAACTGAACGGCGCCATCGACACCTTCGACGCCGGGGGGCTGTCCGAGAACCGGCCGGAGGCCGGGGTGTCGAAGGGCGAGAACGTCCTCGTCATCGGCACGGACGCGCGCACCGACGGCAACTCCGCGCTCGGCGGCGGCGACAGCAACGACATAGGCCGCTCCGACACCACCTTCCTGCTGCACATCTACGCCGACCACCGGCACGCCGTCGCCGTATCGATCCCCCGCGACACACTGGTGACCATCCCGCCGTGCAGGCTCCCGGACGGCGGGTGGACCAAGGCGCAGCCGAACACGATGTTCAACGCGGCCTACTCGGTCGGGGAGACCGCCAAGGGCAACCCCGCCTGCACCCAGAACACCGTCGAGAGCCTCACCGGGCTGCGCGTCGACCACACGGTCGTCGTCGACTTCAAGGGCTTCGCGGCCCTGACGGACGCGGTCGGCGGGGTGCAGGTGTGCGTGCCGCAGGACGTGTACGAGAACGATCTGAACCCCAACCTCAGCACCCGGGGTGCGCTGTTGTTCAGGAAGGGCGTGCAGACCGTGTCGGGGCAGAAGGCCCTGGACTACGTGCGCATCCGGCACGGCATCGGGGACGGGTCGGACATAGGCCGGATCAGGCGTCAGCAGGCGTTCGTGGCCGGTCTGATCAAGAAGGTGAAGAGCGACGGGCTCACCCCGGCCAACCTGCTGCCGCTCGCCGAGGCCGCCACCAAGTCCCTGACCGTCGATCCCGGACTCGGCTCGGCGAAAGCGCTGATCTCCTTCGCCATGTCGCTGAAGGACGTCGACCTGCAGAACACCAAGTTCGTCACCATTCCCTGGCGGTACGTCGGCGAGCGCGTGGCGATCGTCGAGCCGGACGCGTCGGAGCTGTGGGCCGGGCTCAGGGCGGACCGCACGATCGACGGCAAGGACGCCGCCGGCACCAAGGGCAAGGCCGCCGCCTCCGCCTCACCGAGCCCCAGCGCGGACGTTTCCGGGGCCGGCATCGACGTCGCGGTCTACAACGGCACCACCACCGGCGGCCTGGCCTCCCGCGCCGCGGCGACCCTGACCCGGCAAGGCTTCACGGTCACCGGCACCGCCAACGCGAGCAGCCAGGACCACGCCGCCACCGTCATCGAGTACGGCACGGGCCTGAAGACCCAGGCCGAAACGGTCGCCCGGCTCTTCCCCGGCGCACAGCTGAAGCCCCTCACCGGCGCGGGCATCGATGTCGTCCTGGGCCGGACCTATGCCACCGCCGCCCCCTCGGCCTCCCCCACACCCACCGCCCTGCCCTCCTCGGTGGCGGCCGACGCCCGCTCCGCCGACGACGACCCGTGCTCCGACCTCTCGTACGGGTGACAGAACGTCAGGGTCTTTCGTTTGGATCAGGCCGGATCAGGGAGCGGGGCCTGGTGCGTGCAGCTGCGAGGCGGAGGAGGGAGTCAACGCGACGGAGGTCCCCCCGCGCGAGCGTGTTCGAGCGTGGGGGAGTCGGCGACCGACGACAACGCCGCTGGGGGTGCCCCCACGCCGTCAAGGCAGTGGGGGAGTGCGTGCCAGGCCCCGCAAGCCCGGCATGATCCAAACGAGAGGGCCCTAGGCGCCGACCGCCTGGCCCGCCTTCGTCCAGTCGGCGTGCAGGCGGTCGAGGTAGGAGCGGGCCTGGGTGCCCGGGGCCGCCCCGCGCGCGAAGGCGAGCATGTTGCCCACGCCGGCGTTGTAGCCGAGGGCCAGCAGGTCGTCCTTGGTGTAGGAGGCGGGCCAGGTGGCGGGCAGTTGCGCGGCCAGGTCGTGCAGGTACCAGGCCGCGGACTCGATGGCCAGGTCCCGGTCGTCGGGCAGTTCCTCCCAGCGGCGGCCGACGAAGTCCCGGCCCTGTTTGACCGCGTCGAAGGTGGCGCGGTGCATGTTGGCGATGCCGAAGGAGGCGTCCGGTTTGTACTTCTGCCACGCCCGTTCCAGGGCCGGATCGTGCGGTTTGTAGGCCTCGTTGTAGAGGATCGCCATCAGCAGCCGGGCGTCGACCCCCGCCTGGCGGGCCCGGGCCCGGACCTGCGGGGCGTAGTCGGCCGGGTCGTACGCCGACGCGCTCTTCGACGCGGACGGACTCGGAGAGGGGGAGGCGGAGGACGGGGGGGCGGGGGTGGACGCAGCGGCCGGGGGCGGCGCGCTGGACTGCGGGGTGCCGGCGGCTCGGACGATGACGTACAGGGCGAGGGCCAGCACCAGCACGGGAAGCCACTTGCGCCGCAGCCGGGACTCGGCCATCTCTCGCCCCTCTCCCCCTGCTCCTTCGCACCCGGGGAACCGGCGGGCACCCGACGCACGGCGTGCCCGTACCGAAACGTACTCCCGCCCCTTCTACACCCGGCGCATTAAGGCCCGTGTGAGCGACAGTCGGTGGCGTGCGCGGGGCACGGGCCCCGAGGTCCCCTCCGGTCCCGCCGCCCGCACCGTCAGTCTTCGTAGTAGTTGTTGACCACGACCTCCGGCTCGTCGTCGTCGAACGCCTCGTTGAGCAGCGCACCGCCGATCAGTCCGGCCGCGCCCGCACCGATGAGCGCGCCCGTGCCGAAGCGGCGGCCGCCCCCGTGCTGGTGGTGGTCCGCGTACTGGTCGGGGTGACCCTGCTGCGGATACCCCTGCTGCACGGGCTGCGGGTAACCTTGTTGTACGGGCTGGGGATAACCCTGCTGGGGCGGGGTGTAGAACGGCGGCACCGTCGTCTGCACGCGCTGCGCACAACTGCCGCAGGTCTGGATCTGCCGGGGCACGCCCCACTGCGGCGACCAGGTCACCGTCGTCGTACCGGGGCCGTGGGCCGGGTCGAAGAAGCACGTCACGGGTGAACTCCCTGGGGGTTGCGGCGGCGCGGTGACCGGCTGTGGCTGCGGGGCGGTGGTGGGGGCGGACGGAAACGACGGACCGGTCTTCGCTGCGGACTCCGGGACGGTGACGGGTGGCGCCGGGCTCGCGCTCTCCTTCAGCACGTTCACGCCGTAGTCGGTGGCGATGCCCGCCAGTCCGGAGGCGTAGCCCTGGCCGACGGCACGGAACTTCCACTCCGCGCCGTGCCGGTACAACTCGCCGAAGACCACAGCGGTTTCCGCGCACAGACCGGCGGTCGCAAGGTCGTAGCGGGCCAGTTCGGCACCGCCGTCCTCGTCGACGACCCGGATGTGGGCGCCGCCGAGGTACTCGAAGACCTGGCCGCGGGCCGGGGCGTCGTAGAGCGACACCAAGAAGACGATCTTCGCGACCTCACCCGGGACTCCCATGAGGTCGACGTGGATCTGCTGGTCCTCCCCGCCGACCGGGCCGCCGCTGCCGGAGTGGCGGACCGAACCGTCCGGGCTGCTCAGGTTGTTGAAGAAGACGAAGTGCTCGTCGGACAGCACCTTGCCGCTCCGGTCGCACAGCAGTGCCCCGGCGTCCGGCTCGTAGCCCGTGTCCGCCTGCCAGCCCAGTCCCACCGTCACAGCAGTCAGGCCGGGGGCCTGCTTGCTCAGCGACACGTTGCCGCCCTTGGTCAGGGCCACACCCATCGACGTCCTCCACGGCCATGTCGTCGTCCGCGTCCACCATGATCGACGCTTCCGGACGCCCATCAGTTCCCGGATTGCGCAAGAGACAAAGCAAGCGAGGGGGGCCGTCACCCGGGCGGCGCCATGCGGGCCGTCCGCGGGCGGACCAGGGGCGTGCGGGCCCACCGCAGGCGGACCAGGGGCATGCGCGCATCACGATGCGCACCCCTCCGGCCACGACCCCGAGGACCTCTCCGCGGTCACCGCATCCGCCTCGGCCCGGTCGCCGGCGCCCGCCCGGCCCGGAGCGCGGCTCGCCCAGTATGGGCGGGGCCTCCGAGGGATCCGCCCCCGACATCGCCGCCCGGGGCCCGACGCGACCCGATCGACGCCATCGCCCCGCAATCGGCGGTCCAAGGATCCTGACGACGCGTCGCGTGACGCGCGAATTGCCTCAACAGACCTGATGAGACAACCAAGTTGAATGTCCGTCGAACATGCCTTCGTACCCGGAGTGGCCGGCCTCCCGGGCGTGCGGAGACCTGATGCCACGTCATCGGAGCGACGAGTGCGGCACATCGATGTCCGGACACGCTCCCCACGCGTCCATTCGTGGTCGGACTAGTACTAACGGGTGTGCTGCCGACCGGGTTACTTTTCGGCCCGCAGGCACCCAGAGGGAGTACGAGCTCGCTCGCTTGCCGTGTTCTGCGGTGGTGAGAGGCGGTCCTCGGGTTGAAGGTGATCACGTCACCACTGCGATTTCCCGTGCCGACGTGGTGTCGGCCTTCGTGGTGGCGATGAAAGGACTACCTCTCATGCGAGCGACCCGGACCATGTTCGCCTCCGCGGCGATCGCCGCTGCCGTCGTGTTCTCCGCTCCCGCCGCGTACGCCCTGTCGGCGCCCGAGCTTCGGGCCGCGGACGGCGGTTCCTACGGCGGCGAGGAGCACGGCGGCCACAAGGGCAAGGAGCACGGCCACCACAAGGGCGAGGAATCCGACGACGAGGAGCGCGGCGGCAAGAGCGAGGAGTACAAGGGCGAGGAGTCCAGGGGCGAGGAGCACGGCGGCAAGAGCGAGGAGGGCGAGGAGTCCGGCGGCGAGGAGCACGGCGGCAAGAGCGAGGAGCACGGCGGCAAGAGCGAGGAGTACGGCGGCAAGAGCGAGGAGCACGGCGGCAAGAGCGAGGAGTACAAGGGCGAGGAAAAGGGCGAGGAGGGCGAGAACGACAAGGGTGGAGAGTCGAAGGGCAAGGAGCAGGGCGGTTCGAAGGACAAGCCGCGCGGTGGGGTGAAGGCCGGTGGCGGGGCCCTGGCCATGGCCAAGCAGGAGGAGGGCGGCTGGTCGGGCGAGGACGAGCAGTTCTCGCAGGACGACGAGCAGGGCGGCGAGCGCGCCCATGGTGGCTCGCGGTCGAAGGGCGAAGAGGAGGAGAGCGCGAGCAGCAGCGAGGAGCGCGGGTCGAAGAAGCCCCGCGGTGGGGTGAAGGCCGGTGGCGGCGGGCTGGCGGAGTCCGGCAGCGGCCTGGCCGCGGGCTCGGTGCTGCTCCTCGGCGGCCTCGGCGCGGGGGCGTACATGCTGCGGCGCCGGGGCGCGTCGAGTGTCGCCGGTGCCTGATCGGCGGGCTCTCGCCGATGGCTGCGCGGTCGCGGCCGCTGTCGCCCTGGGAAGGGTGACGGCGTCCGCGGCTGCGGCGCTTGTGCCGGCCGCTGCCGGCACCTGAAGTCCGACCCTAGCCCCCGTCGATGAAGAGGCATTGTCCGATGGCCCCCTCGCAGCCCACCCCACCGGATCGGCCGCGGAGCGGACCCGCGCCCCGCCGTACCGCCGGCCGAGCACTGCTGTGGCCGGCCGTGGCGGTGGGGCTGGGCGTTCTGCTCATCCACAACTCACTGACCGGCACCCCGGCGGACCCGAAGCCGGCGGCCCCGCCCGCGGTCGCCGTCTCGCCCGCGAATCTGGACCCTCCCGTGGACGCCGCTCCGCCCGTGGACGCCGCCCCGCCCGCGGCCGTCACCCCGGTGGCTCCCGGGCCGGACGCGACGGCGAGCCCTCAGAAGCAGGGGCTGCCGCGGTCGGCGCCGAAGCGGATCGAGATTCCGCAGATCGGGGTGGACGCGCCGTTCACGGAACTCTCCTTGGGGGCCTCCGGGCACCTGAACCCGCCGCCCGGGAACAAAACCAACCTGGTCGGCTGGTACCGGGGCGGCGCCTCGCCGGGCGAGCGGGGCACGTCGATCGTGGTGGGGCATGTCGACACCAAGACCGGCCCGGCGGTGTTCGTACTGCTCCGCACCCTCAAACCGGGCAGCAAGGTGGACATCACCCGTGCGGACGGCACTGTCGCCAGGTTCAAGGTCGACTCGGTCGACACCTTCAGCAAGGCCGGCTTCCCGGACAAGCGGGTGTACGCCGACGCTCCGACCCCTCAGCTCCGGCTGATCACCTGCGGTGGCGACTACAACCGCAGCGCCCACGACTACGAGGCCAACGTGGTGGTGTTCGCCCATCTCGTCTCGGTCAAGCGCCCCGCGGCATGACCACGCGGCGGGGCGGACGGGCGGCCCGGGACACCTGGTGACCGCTCGTCCGTGACGCGGTGCTGTCCGCGCCTGCCTCTCGGCCCGGCGCGGACAGTGCCGTTCGTGTTGTCGGTCAGTCGTCGAGGGTGACGACGACCTTCTCGGCAGCACCCGGCGTCAGTGCCGGCTCGAAGGCGCGGTCCGCCTCCGTGAAGGGCACACGGTGACTGATCAGCTCGGCGAAGCGGTTCCGGTGCTCCACGAGTTCGGGGGTGACCTCGAAGATCTCGGTGGGATAGCCCTGGGACGCGATGAGGGTGAGCTCGCTGCGGAGCATGCCGCCGAGGTCGATCTCGGAGCCCTTCAGACCATCAGGCCGTCAGGCCGTAAGGCCCCCGTGCCGATCACACGTCCATGCCCGGTGAAGTACGCGGCCTGCCCGCTCCGGGCAACGCCGTTCAAGACGGTGATCCCGGAGAAGAAGGACCAGGCCGCCAACCGGCGACGGAGAGCAGACCGCTCCGGAGGACGCCGCCCTCCCCGCCGGCGCCCGTCACGCCCTCGTCCACCTCGGCGTCTGCTCGGCGCCCGTCGCCCGCGCGCTGGCCACCGTCATCGCGAAGGGCGCCGCCCGATGACCGTCCCCCAACCCGAGACCACCGATCCACGCCCCGCTCCCCCGCCCGGCACCGCCGTCCGCGACACCGTCCGTGACCGCATCGGCGTCGTCATGGGTCACGAAGGCCCCTACCTCCAGCTTCGCCCCCTGTCCGGCGGCCGGGAATGGGACGCCGACCCCGACCGCGTACGCCCGCTCACGCCGACGGAGTTGCTGCACGCCCGCCTCGCCGAGACGAACGCCCGCAGCCGCGCAGGAGCCGGCCTGGTCGGACCGGACACGCCCCTCGGCTGTGCCAACGCTCCTGCGGACCGGAGCTGAAGCCCTCGAGCCGTGCGACAGGTCACTCCCATGCGACCTCCGCGTAGATCTCCGTCCATGGCGCTCCATGGCCCGCACGTCCCGCCCAGGACGCCGTGCTGCGCAGGGCCGGCATGAGCGCCGGCGGCGTGTCCGGATCGCGCATCAACGCGTAGAGCTCCGGTGCGACGTCCCCCAGGCTCTGGCCCGCGACCTCCACCAGCTGCTTGGCGAAGGGAATGTCGCGGATGGCGAGGTCAAGGATGGTGTCGGTCAGTCGCTCCCGGTCCTCGAGGCTTACCACGCGGAGGTAGCGGCGCCAGTCGTTGGCAAGACCCTCGCGCCACTGGCCCTTGCCCGAGGGATGGACACGGTTGGCGAAGTCGATGACGCGGTCCAGCAGTCCCCGGGCCTGCCGGTGATGGCCCTCGGCGGCGAGACGGCGGCAGAGGTGAGGCAGGTGCTCGAACCGGCGGCGCCACGCGTGCAGGGCGATCTCCTGGTCTTTCGGTGGAAGGAAGAGGGGGAGCTCCGCGAAGACCAACGACTCCAGGGCGCGCAGGAGTTCGTCCACGGGACGGGCCGTGAGATCGTCGAAGTGGGCGTGCAGGGCGATCTGCAGCAGGTACCCCTCGTTGGCGGCCAGCATGAACTGCCGGGCATGGTGGTCGTACCGCGGGCCCGCCGTGGCCCGGATCTCCCGTCCCCGGTCCTGCATGGCCTCCAGGACCGGGAGGAGCTTGCCGAACGGGTCCTGCTTGTGCCAGTGCGCGGCGTGCCGGTGCAGCTGTTCGCCGACACTGCTGAGGACACCTCGTTGGACCTCCCCGTTGCGGGTGGCGGTCAGCAGCTCGACCGTCTCCTCGACGGCGACCGGGAGCAGGCCGCCCTGGGTGGTCGCCAGCGTCTGCAGTTTGACGCCGGTGGCCTTGAGGCCGGTGGGCGAGTCCCGGAGGATCTTGGCGATCGCGAGCAGGGTCTCCCGGTGGCCCGGATCGTCCAGGACGACGGTCATCATGTCGGGGCCCAGGTTGGCCAGCCGTTTCAGACCGCTGAGGTCACCGCTGCGGGTGGCGTCCTCCTGGAGCCGGGCGAGGAGCGGGCCGGGATGGTCCGCGGCACGGCGGCCCATCGCCTCCCGCAGTCGTACTGCGTGGGCCCCGGTCGCGGGCGGGTCCATGCTGATGTGCAGGTCCAGGGCGCGCTCGGCGGCGCGGTGGCCTCCGGCCGCGGCGGCCACCGTGAGGGAGACGGGCCACGGGTCGCTCAGCCACCGCCGGAGCGTCACGTCGCGGCAGCGGTCCGGGTCGCGCGGCGTCGGCAGGCAGGCGGCCACGGTCGCCGCGGGCAGGGGCGCCTTGTTCGCGTCGAGGGCCTTGACGATGACACCCGTGGCCCCGCGTGCGGCGTCCAGGTCCTCCGTCGGAGACAGCCGGCGTCGGCACCAGTCGCGGGCTGCGCCGACGCCTGAGACGCCCGGCTCCTGGGACAGGAGGGGCGCCAGCAGGTACTTGGCGACGGGCTCGGCGGACTCGGGGGAGGTGGCGGCGTCGGAGAGGCGGTCCAGACAGCGCTGGACCAGTCTGGGGGACCCGGTGGCGAGCACCTCGGCCAGGGAACGCAGCCGCAGGGCGCCGGAAGGGGGCGGCGGAGCGGCCTTCAGTCCCTCGGCGAGGGTGCGGACGACGTCCTCGATCTCCGTGGCGGTGGCCGCCCGCAGTGTGGTCGCCCACGCGGGGGCCGCGGCATCGATGATCTTGTCGAGATCCGCCTGCCATGCCTGATGCAGTCCGTCGAGGAGTTCGGGCAGCCTCGCCGCATGACCGGCGTACCGGCCGGGATGCCGGGCTGTGAGGTGGGCCAGCGCGACCAGGGTGTGCAGCAGGACGGCCTTGTTGCGGAAGGTGGCCGCCGCGTTCAGCAGCCTGGTCACGCCGGTCGCGCACTTCTCCGGTGCAGCGGTGTGCAGACCGAGGAGGAAGAGGGTCAGATCCCGGCCGAAGGGCAGACAGTTCAGGTTCTCCCGCTCCGTGAAGTCGAGCAGGCCGAGGCCGGAGAGGAACCGCGCGACCGGTCCGGGCTGCTGGTGCGCGAGATGGGTGACGGCGATCAGCACCCGGCGGCGTTCCTGGCTGTCCTGCCGGTCCCAAATGGCGCGCAGGGTGCGCGGCCAGGCGGCCGGTGCCGGGTTGCTGGTGCCGGTGAGCACCGTCATGTAGGACGCGGTCTGCCACGGGTCGGCGTCGCGCAGGGTTTTCACGGCCAGACTCACCGCGTCCTCCGGCGGGTGGCGCAGACCGGCGTGAATGCGCAGGGCGGTGAGGCGGGTCGCCGCGTGGTGGTGCCGCATCAGCGTGTCCAGTGCGGGGTACCACCCGGCGGCGCCCTCGCGGTCCGCGATGTGGAAGGCGTGCCGGGCGGCCTCGGCGAGGAGGAGGTCGTCCGGGTGCTCGGTGACCCGGCCGGCCGTCGCGGCGAGCCCGCGCCTGGCGGAGCGCAGGGCCTGCCCGGCCGCGTGCTCGGCGAACGCCTGGTGGTGGAAGGCGACACGGCCGCCCTCGATCTTGCGGAGCACGCCCCGGTTCAGCAGCACAGCCACGGCCTTGTCGGCGTCCTGGCGCCGCTTGACCGCCGTGTGGGCGACGAGAGCCGTCCGCGCGTCCGCGCCGTGCAGTTCCGGCCTGCCCGCGCGCAGCATCGCCAGCCCCAGGACCCGTACTTCCTGCGACAGGTCCCGCCGGGCCTGCTCGTCGGCCGGTTCGTCGTCGAGGACGGCGTGGCGGACGTCCTCGATCACGCGCTTGTCCCAGTACTCGCGGAAGAGGTCGGTGACGTCGAGGTCCTTGTCGCGTGGACCGGCCGGGGCGTAGACGTCGAACAGCATGCGCAGGGACAGCGGATGGCGGATCAGCTGTCCGAGCGGCAGCCCGCGGGCCGCCGCGTACACGAGCGTCGACCGCATCCGCTGCGCCAGCGGCTCCGCCGGGCCCGTCCCGCCAGGGTCGCTTCCCTGGCGGGGGCTCGGCCGTCCGGGGTCGCGGCAGAAGACGCGCAGGTGGGCTTCCACGGCACGGTCGAGTTCGGAGCCCGGCTCCCACGGGGCGCCGACGTGCTGCGTGGCGTCCGGCGCGGCGCGGCCGTCGTCGTAGCCCTCCAGGTGCTCCTTGCTGAGCAGTGCCTCGATGCCCGCCCGTTCGCGGTCCTCCAGTCTGCGTGCCTCCGCCGACCGGCAGGCGACGGCGACGGCGACGCCCAGGGCGCGGGCCTCCTGGACCAGCCTCACCAGCAGATCCTCTCCCGCTCGCGTGGCGTCGTGGAGCAGCAGATCCGCGGTGTCCAGGAGCAGGGCGACGGGGCCGGTCCCCTGCCGTGCCCGCACTCCCGACGGCTTTCCGTCACGTGCCGAGGGCTTCCGGCCGCGTCCCGGCGGCCGCCCGTCGAGGCCGGTCAGCTTCGCCTCCAGGGCTGTCAGCAGTTCCTGGAGCCGCAGATCCGCCGGGTGGTCCGGAGTGCCGAGCAGGGCGGAAGAGGAGACGGCCACGACGGTCCACCCCGCCGCACGCAGTTCCTCGCGCACCCCCCAGAGCACGCAACTCTTGCCGGTGCCCGGCTCGCCGAGCACGGCGTTGCCCTGCGGGCCGCGGTTGACGACCTGGTTCCTCAAGCCCTGGGTGAGCACCTTGTGGGCACGGCGTGCGACGTACACGTCGCGCAGGCTGACGGCGGCCCGGTCGGGGTCGTCCAGCAGGGGTACGACGGCCTCCCAGGCGCTGACCGTCCGCCGGTCGACCCGGTCGACCTTGCGGAGGGCGCCGCGTGTCGTCTCGTACTCGTCGTGGGGAGGGGCCGTGGCAGGTACGGAAGCGGCCGTGACCCGGGCTGGCCGGGCCCTGACCGGGCTGCCGCCCGGGACCGGGAGGGCGCGCGGCGAGGAGGGCGCGCGGTGATTCTTCTCCTCCCGGTCCGCGGCCACGAGCATCCTGCCCAGCTCGTCCTCGTCCGCGTACGGCGACGCACATGTGGCCGGGTCGCAGCCGACCTTGGACCGCACGGTTCCGAACCATTTGAGGTTCCACAAGTCGCCCTTGCGCCACGCCGTCACAGAGGCCGGGACGACGCCGAGCCAGTCCGCGACCGTCCCGTTCAGCGGCTGGCATCCGGTCTCGGGGTCGCCGTGCTCCGCTGCCCAGTGCGCAAGGGCCCGCCACAGCCAGGCGGTGTCCGGACGGGTGTCCGGGCTGTGAACGTCTGCCACGGACGCCCAGTCGACTCTCTGGCCGCTTCCGGGCAGCAGCGGCCGCGCGTTCACCGTTTTCTTCACCACGTCCCCCGGCGTTCCCCGCTGAAGAATTCCCCACATCCTGCCAGGTCGTGGCGGTCGTGAAGGGCGTTTCGCGGATGCGGCGGCGCCGGGTGGGCGAAGAAATCCCGCGCCGCGGTCCTCTGTCGGGGCCGGTCGCCGACCGGCCTCTCCCCAGGGCCAGTTGAGGCCCGAGCAGTGGAGAGTCCTCATAGCGACAAGGAGCCGGACATGGCCCTCGACACGATGCTCGACCTGCTGCACGCACTGCCCCACCTTTACGGACCGACCGGCGCCGTGACCGCCGCGCTCATGCTCTCGCGGACCACGGTGCGGCACGCCTCGCTGATCTGGCTGACGCGCGGCGCCACGCCCCAGGAGCGGGCGCTGATCCTGGCCTCGATGCACGGCGTGCCCCGGCCGTCCTGGGGGGACCGCTGCCGGCGCCTGGCACGGCGGCTGCGGCGCCGCCGCTGAGGTGGGGGCGGGCACCGGAGGCCGGGCTCCCGGACGGCGGCACCGCGCCGCGCCGCGCCTCGCCGTCCGGGCCGGTGGCCCGGGGGAGGACCCCCTCTGCCGGGCTACCGCCGCTCCGGCTTCGAATCGGCCCACGTGGGCGACGATCACATCTCGGGAACTCTGCGGACCGCCCGGTCACACACCCCTCGTTCGTGACGGGCGATGTCCCTCGCGTACGTGCCGGCCTCGACGAAGGAGAGCGAGACTCCTGATGGCCCAGGCCCAGCAGCCGCCCCTGCTCCGCGATGTCATCGACATCAAGGAGTCGATCTCGACCTCGGACTTCGTGCTCCAGCTCTCCGAGGCGACCACCCCCGAAGGCGCCGAGCGTGCGCTCCAGGATTACGTGGTTACGGAGCGGCTGCTGGAGAACTTCGACGAAGCCCTCAGGTACATCAAGACGGCCCCCGGCACCCACAAGTCGAAGGCGGCTGATGCGTCATCGGAAACACGTCACAAGGTGGGTGGACGGGAGAATCTGCAGGTCACATGGGGGTTTCCTGCCTTGCGCACGGGCTGTGAGGCGGCCGGAGCGTCAAATGAGCGTCATGACTGACGGACTTTCTCTCCTCCCCCGGCCGGTACACCGGGCTGTCCGCGTTTCTGATCCCCGTGGCCGTCATGTTGCTGCTCGGGCGGCAGGTCAGCTGCTGGAGGGGCTGCGGGATGCCCGGCGCAGCGCTCCCGCCACCGGGCCGCCCCGGGCGCGTCCGGGCGGAACCCGGGCGCGATTCGTACGGGTCGACCCGGTGGCCGGTGATGAGGCTGGACATCAGCAACGACTCGTCGCCGAGTTTCACCTCGTGCACATCGGCGTCCGACCCCAGACGCCTGCCGGGCTGTGGCTCAGGCGTCGATGATGACCGGGATGATGAGGGGTTTGCGGCGGTAAGTGCGGAACGCCCAGTTCGCCACGGCGCGGGCGAGGAGTTGTTCGAGTTGGCGCGCGTCCCCGACGCCCTCCTCGGCCGCTGCGGCCAGGGTCTTCTCGATGACGGGGATGACCGGCTCGAACGTGGTGTCGTCGTGGACGAAGCCGCGGGCCAGGAAGTCGGGGGCCTCGGCGAGTGCGCCGGTGTCCGCGTCGACGATCGCCACCACCGTGACCAC